>NZ_JBTLRD010000020.1:0-74488 GCF_054584775.1 Polaribacter litoreus
TTTTTTCAAAATTCGCGAGAGACTGTTCAGCTTTTTTTTCCTGCGTTTAGATTTTCCTGAGCAATAAAACATAACGTTGTTGTGTAAGGAAAGTTGCGTGGTTTAAGCAGTGAATTTACTAAATAAAACACAAACCAAGAAAATCCGCGAGGATTTTCGTAAGTTGGCTAAAACCAGCAATTTTTTTTACACGGTGTTGGCTGTAGTTTTTTTATTTCCTAAAGTGATTAAAACTATCTATTTTTTTCTTTTCAATAAAATTCAGAATTTTCTTTCTTACTTCATTTTCTGTTTTAGTGTTCCTATATTCTTTATTTAGTAATAAGTCAATTGAAATTTGTAATTCAGAATTTTCGTTCTTATTCTTCACATATTCAGGAAAAGACAAGTTCAAAGTTGCTATTCCTTCAAAACCACTACAATTTAGTTTGAATTTATGCTTAATAGAACCAAAAATTAATTTTGGAAAATAAATTGGATTATTAAGTAAAATATGATTTTGTAAGACTTTTCCATTTAATTTCAGATTGTCAATTTCCTCTAAAAAAGTTCTAACATCTTGATGACTATTTACATCTGGGTCAAGATATAAGTCAACATCAGTTATTGATTTGAATTCTAAATATATACAAAATTCAGACCCAAATGAGTTTAAAAAATTAATCCTATTGGTATTATCAAAATCACAAAATTTTATAGAAATAAAGTCCTCTTTATTTTTAATAATTGAATTTTGATTTAATACCTTTTTTATATTATTTATAATAATATTGTTTACTTCTAATGTTTCTTTAGAAGTAGAATTCTGTTGAATTGTAACTTGTATATTTTCTTCACTTATTTTCTTTATAATTACAGAACCTGTGTGATATGTTTTGTTATTACTCCAATCATTTAACAAATTTTCCCTCTCAATTTTATATTCTACAATTGCAGTATTTTCATTTTCAAAATAATACATTGGATTTCCAAGAACTTTATAATTAGGTTTATAAGTATGTTTTTCCACAACTGATTTGTTCAAATCTAAAGAACCAGAAAAAATATCTGCAACATTAAAATTAGACTGACATTTAATTGAGGCAGTTCTATATTTAATACTATCTTCTTTCGTTTTTTGAGTTGAATATAAAGTTTCAAAATCATTAGGACTTATTATACTTTTCATTAATAATGGGACAGAATTATTTTTTTCTGAATGTCCAAGATAAACGCCTTTTTCTCTTAATAATAGATTAATGTTTGACTGTGATATGTTTGACTTTACTAATAATTGTCTAATATTATCTCCTTGAGGTAAAAATTCTTTTTTCATAGCTTAATTATTTCTGAAGTCGATTGGAAATTTTTTTACAAATAAATTTTTCTCTAAAGTGTAATTTTGAAAATTAATTAAAACATCTTTAATTGATTTCTCATTTATAAGACTATCAAAATTTTTGTAACTAATTATAGTTTTTTCAATAGAATTAAGATGGTCAAAAGTTTTTGCAAATGATAATAATTGAGAAAAATTTTCTAATGAAAAGTCATCATTTATAAATAGAATAAAGAAAATACTATTATTGTGTTCTACTCTCATAGGTATAATGTCAGAGTAAAAATAGTTTATAGGAAAAGTTTTTCCGTAAGTTAATGATTGTTGAGAATTATAATTTAGACTTGAATTGTGATAAACAAATGAAATATTTTCTTTTCCGTAAGTTTCTTTAGCTCTATAAATACTTTGAAATAGAAAATTTACTTTACTATTATCGAGTAAAATTATTTTATCAAATATTAGTTGATTGTCTATGGTAATATTATTGACTTTTGAATTTAAATTAAAGTCTACATCATCATCATTTGAAAGCCAAACTAAAATTCCAGTAAGTTCAGTTTTTGTAACTGAATTAAACCTTTGATTTATTTCACTATTAGTTTTCGAATTTTTGAAACATTCAATTGTAAATGCCAAATCTTTTAAATGAGATTTAAAAAGTGATTTTGGATTTTGGGGATAATTAATAGTGTATTTAGATGATATTACAACTGTATCTAATAATCCATCTTCAATTTGACTTTCTAGGTAAATTAAACCATCCATTCCGTGAGTGGATTTGTTCTTTTTAGCTTTTTTGTCTTTGTGCTTTTCTCCTTTGTTACATTCAATTGAAGTATTTTCAATTAAAGAGTTAAATTCTAAAATTTCTTCGAAAACAAATTTAACAATTTTCTCTCCTTTTTCTCCAATGGATTTCGACCATTCTCCCATAGTTTTTTTTCTTTAATGTTCCTTTTCCTTTTCTAGTTATAAATTACAGCCAACGTGTTTATATATGGTTTGTTGCGTGGTTTAAGCAATTAATTTAGTAAATAATTACAGACAAAGAAAATCCGCAAGGATTTTCGCAAGTAAGCAAAAAGCCAGCAATAAATTATATATGTTGTTGGCAGTAGGCTTTTATTCGTTTTTTTAATTCCGATTTAGATTGTTCAAGACTTAAATTCATTTCGGATTCAATTTCCACAATCAAATTTTTCCCATATTGCCAGAGAAACTTGTCAATTTCATAATTTGAATAACTTTCTAAATTCAACTCTTTTTTGAACTTGTTAAATATTGAGTAAAATTCTTTAAAATTTTCAGGATTATTGAACGATTTCAATTCTCCATTTTTTTGACCTAAATATCCTTTAATAACTATCCAAATATAACTGTCATAAATTGGCGTTTCATATTTGCTCAAAAAGTGAACGTATTTAGAAGCAAAAGACATATTGTTCCGTTTAAAAGTTTTTCCTTTATTATTCGTCCATTCAATTTTTGATATTTTGTCCACGAAATTCACAAAGTCATTTAATTTGTTCAGTTCATTATTTTCCTTTGTAGTTTTTATTATCTGCTCAACAACTGGATTTATATTCGTAATTGCTGTAGAATATATTTTATTTAACGAAGCTACTTTTATTAAAACATCATATTTATTCAAATCATTGTCAAAAGTTTTAAATAACTTCAATAAATTTTCATTCAATTCGTTTCCTTCTTCTTTATCGTAAAATTCAAGTATTTCGCTTATAAATTCCTTTGTTGGTTTTTTTAGTTCCATTTTCAATTTGAAGTTCGATTTTCAGCTTACTGCCAACGGTTTTGTATATGAAAAGTAGCGGATTTTAAGCACTAATTTTCGGTTTATAACTGACCTTTATTTTATCATTTATCTTTCGTTTAAGCACTTAAACCGCTATTTTTTATATACTTTGTTAGCCATAGTAATTATATTCTTTCAAACACAATTCCCATAATTTTCAAACCTGTTATTTTGTTATAATCATTTCTTAAAAAAGTCATTAGGTCTGCTGAATAGTCAAAAGCATCTTCGTAAAGTGGTTCTATTTCACTTTTCCAAGCACCATTTCTGCTAAAAACAAAAAGTTTGCCGTCAATTAATTTGACTTTTTTACTGATTTGAAAATCTGGATTAAAGTATTGTCCTTCAAATTCTTTTAATTGCATTGCGTTGTAAGTAGTAGGATTGTATTCTTTAAACAACCAAGGTAATTCGTTTTCAGAATTATAGTATTTATAACTTTTTCTATCCGATTTTAAATCAAATACAACTAGCTTATCATTAAACATAAATTGATGAATTCCAATGGGTTTTAATCTTGTTATTTCATCTCCATCAGTTGTAAGTACAGCAAGTTCATCATTTTTAAGTTGTATGGTGTTTGTTTTGATTGTCTCGACATCGCTGCCAGTAAAGAGATAACTTCCTTCATACAATTTTAGCTCTTTTTTTGAAAGCTTTACTTTTTTCTCCTTTTCGATATTTTCTGTTTGATTATTGACATTATTTTTCGGAATGTATAGGTCAACTAATTGAAAAAACTGTTCTTCAAAATCTGAATCAAAGGTATTTTGTGTAGTAAAAAACATCATATCCATATCAGGAAAATAAAGATACTTGGATACAAAACCGCCTAAAATCATTCCGTCAAAACCAAATGCTTGATAGTTATTATGAGTTTCAAACTCTACGCCTAAACCATAATCGATACTATTACCATTATTTAACTTGGCTTTGGTATTCATTTTTTTATATAATTCTGGATGTTTATTTTTTACTTTTTGTAAACCTCTATACCACTTAAACATATCTCTTGGGGTGGTAAGTACTTGCCCGTCTCCATTGTAAATAAAGGCGTGTAAGTGTGTTTTGTAGAAATCGCCTTCATCTTCTACATAGCCTATTGCCCTGTTTTTGATTATCGTATAAGTGCTAGTTTTCTTTATTGTATTTTCCATTCCAAATGGTTCAAAAACATCTTCTTGCATAAAATCCGCAAAAGATTTCCCAGAAACTTTGGCTATAATATCAGCAAGTAAAATATAGTTTGAATTGGTGTATTGAAAGTACTCTCCTGGTTTAAAATTTAATGATTCTGTTTTTGTAATAAAATTCATCATTTGGGATTGAGTAAGTAAATCATTTCTAGTTAAATCTGCAATGCCTGCAATGCCATCTACTTCTTTAATGCCACTTGTCTGATTTAATAATTGCTCGATGGTTGGGTTTCCTTTTGGGTAACGAGGTAGTCTATCTATATATTTAAAGGCAGGTTCTTTTATAGATAATTTACCTTGTTCTTCTAGCAATAATATTCCGAATGCAGTAAATTGTTTGGCAATTGAACCAATGTCAAAAACTGTTTTGTTTGTAATTGGTATGTCATAATCCAAATTGGAGATTCCGTATTGCTTTTCTAGTAAGATTTCTTCGCCTTTAGAGATGAGAATAGAGTAACCGGGTGCGTTATCTTTTACTTGATAAATTTCGTCTACTTGTGAATTTAGATTTTGGCAAAATCCAAATGTTGGTAGTATAGTAAGTAAAATAAGTGCTGTTCGTGTTATGTTCATTTAAATCCTTTTGTTATAAAGACTGAATATATTTTCTGTTGTTACAGTTGGTGTGTCTTATTATGGCTAACTTGTATATATAATTATATTAATTCAGTATATGTTATTTTTTTTGGGGTATATGCTGATGTTTATCTATTTTTATTTGTGGTTCTAAATGTACTATTTTTCTATAATTCATCAAATGGATTTTTTATATTATTTAAACTAGTATTGGTAACATGAGTGTAAATCATCGTTGTTTTAGGGCTGTTATGACCTAATAATTCTTGAATATATCTAATGTCAGTTCCGTTTTCTAACAAATGGGTTGCAAACGAATGCCTTAAAGTATGTAAAGTAACTCTTTTAGTAATTTTAGTTTTTCGTAATGCCTTTTTTAAAACTGCTTGAGCACTGGCATTACTGTATTTATTTCCATTTTGCCCTTCAAATAGAAATACTTTAGGTTTATAGGCCAAGTAATATTCTCTTAAAAGTTTTAAAAAAGTTTCTGATAATAAGGTATACCTGTCTTTTTTGCCTTTTGCTTGTTTAATGTGTATTAACATTCTATCACTATCAATATCTTCAATTCTTAAATTTAATGCCTCACCAATTCTAAGTCCACCAGAATATAGTAGGCTTAAAAGAGTTTTATGTTTAAGGTTTGTTAGGCTATTAAATATGGCTTTAATCTCCTCAACACTAAGTACAGATGGTAATTGTTTTACTTTTTTCGGTCTTTCTATTTCTAAAGGATTGATGTCTAGGTTTTTAAACATTAGGAATTTCTTTATCCCATTAATACATTGATTTTGATAAGAAATAGACCTATTTGCTTTGTAGATAAAATCATAATTAAATTGCTCAATTAACTTAACAGAATAGTGTTCTATTTTTTTTAATGTTTTGTATCTCAAAAAAAAAGCAGTTACTTCTGTGTAGGTATTCACAGTGTTATAACTTAACCTTTTTTGTTGTAACCATTTTTTAAATTTAAGCAATTCTGTATTTTCATCTTTGGGTAATTGAGGCAAAACTAATGTGTAATCAACTTTTAACTCTTTTTTAACCGTTCTTTTTAATTTATCATAATTAACAAACCATTTTTTTTGCCTTAAATGATTAAATATTAATTGTAGATTTACGGTATTGTTTTGAATATAAAAAGATTTTAATGTTTGGCTCCATCTAACACCAGGTAACTTTTGCAAATGATCCTTTATTTCCTTATCATAAGGAAAACAGATCATAATAATACGATTGTTTTTATGGATATTTGGAAGTAAAGTAACAGATTTCATGGCAACAGTAGCTAAGATAATTAAAATTTATATTTTAAGGAAATTTGAACAGCAGGTTTTCTTTTAAATTAGTTATATGATTGTGGATAAAGTATTACTTCTACTTTTTTTTTGATGAATAAAAATGTGAGACTCTAACATATCAATTTTATCCATATGTTTCTTTAATTTTTAAAGTAAAAGAGCCATGCACCTTTTGATTTTTAACAATAAAAATATTAGGGGTTTGCATCCTATAAACAGCTAATAAATTTTAGACATGCCAATTTATAAAACAATAAATATTAAAACATTGCTTCTATTACATTTGTAATTATTAAAAGAAATAGATGTTTTTTATCACCTAAACACAAAAAAAAATAAAAATTCTTCAATTTGGAATGATCTGGTTACTATTAGGATGGATTTTCTTGAGGGTAGAATATACACCGCTCTCAGTAATTGAATGCGTAAAATAGCGATGTCAGGTATATTTAGAATACCAAAAATTGTGCTTTTGCCAGTACAAATGTATTTTTATAGGCTGTTTGGTAGGTTTTTTAGAAGTACGTTTTATCTATAAGTTTTCCAACCAATTTAATTGGCAAATTCACAATTTATACTGTTTTTATGCTTATTATTATGTTCTTGTTTTCCATTTAGCAGCTAGTATAGAAATTCAAAAAGCTGTTTTTAGTAACGAAGTTTTTGCAAGGTATAAAGGTATTCTTTTTTAATTAATGAAGTGATGGGTATTAATTTTAACGAATTCAGTAATATTTAATTGGTCTACAATACAATCAAAAGAAAGGTACACATTTGTAACGCTGTAACATTCTAATGTTTACTACAAAATCGTAAGAGATAGAAAACTCATGTATACCACCAGTATTTAAAAGTTGAGTGGTATTTAAATCATAAGAATAGCCAAAACGAAAACCATTCCAACGAATACCAGCAAAAGCATTTACACCAGAAATTAATGAACTTTGATTTGCATTTTTCATGGGGCTTGTAGAGGCTAAAATACCTAATGAAAAACGATCATCAATTACATATTGTGCTCCTACATCTAAACGATTAAACTCACCTTGCATCATAAAATTTGTGAGTAAATAGAGTTTACTCATGCCAATAAAATCATTTCTGTAATTGTTAAATATTGGAATGAGCATGTTTGAGTGGGCAGAGATAAAAAGATCTAAAGGAATATTGCCGTTTTCGGTTAACGAAATATTGGGTTTGTTTAAATGTTTTACAGTTAAACCAATCCAAGAATCATCATTATTAAATAATATTGATGAGCTAAAATCGAAAAAATTTCTTAATTGACTCAATAAAAGTGGGTCTAGGGTAGAGGTGTTGATAACACCTGAATTTAAATTGATTTGATCTTCTAACAATAGGTTTTGAAAACCATAATTCTTAGTTCCATATCCAGCAGAAATACTTGGTCTAAAAAACCACGTATCGCTAATTTGAAAGGCCATCGCATAATTAAAATTAATCTGATTGAATGTATATGACGAAGCACTTTCTGTTTGGTTTAACATACTAATTCCTAAGCCCGTTTTATAGCCTTCAAACCAAGTATCAAAAAAAACAAAACTAGAACTCATTTTTAATCCTGAATTTCTCCATTGAGATCTATGCACAGTTCCTGCTTTCGATGATCTTAGGGCTCCAGTAAATGAAGTATTTAAAGTTTCTGGCACTAAAAAATTTTGAGAAAAAATAACATCTTGTGCAAACATGGTTGCAGATAACATCAAAAAAACTAAAAGGATAAGATTTTTCATATTATTTGAGCAATGTTACAGGTGTTGAGGTGGTAATATTTTTATTGTGGAAAGTTATTCCGTTTACCACCATAATGTAATTTCCATTTTCAGCAGGTGTATCTTTTATAAAACCATTCCAACCTTTTAAAGAAGTTCCTTTTTCAAAATAAACAAGTACGCCCCAAGTATTGTAAATGTTCATTTCAATTTCTGTAAAACCGGTAAAATTAGGTCTTATCGTTTCATTATATCCATCTCCATTTGGTGTAAAGGCAGTTGGGTTTACCAGTTTATAACCTATAGTGATATCAATAGTTCTTGTTAAAGTATATGTACAACCAGATTCGTATTC
Source organism: Polaribacter litoreus (assembly GCF_054584775.1). NCBI lineage: Bacteria > Pseudomonadati > Bacteroidota > Flavobacteriia > Flavobacteriales > Flavobacteriaceae > Polaribacter > Polaribacter litoreus. The sequence continues at coordinate 8,305 of NZ_JBTLRD010000020.1, forward strand.
AGCAGTAAGTGTTACTACATATTTACCAACAGTATTGTAGGTATGAATTGGGTTTTCGTCATTTACAGGTAAACTATCATCACCAAAATTCCAAGTAAGTTTTGTAAAATTACCAGAAGAAAGGTTGGTAAATTGTATTGGATCATCAACCGACAAATAGGCATAATTGTCTAAAGCAAAAGCATTGTATCTAAAATCGGGGTCACCAATAGTTGGTATTTCATCTATTAAAATAGATTTTGTTTGTACACAGCCAGAATCATCAGTAACTGTTAACACATAAGCGCCTGTTTGATTGGTGGTCATAATTTCATTATTTACACCAGAAACTGTTCCAGAAGCCCAAGTTAATGTATGTGGTAAGAATCCTCCAGAGGTTTTCGCCTCTATTTTTTTAGTGATTGTTTTGGTATCGCAATCTGTAATATAGCTTTCTATAAATTCTATTTCTATAGGATCTTGTCTAAAAATAGAAAACTGCCTATTTACTTCACATCCATTAGCATCTGTAATGGTTACACTGTAATCTCCTTGTGGTATATCTTCTAAATCTTCTGTAATTGCACCATTACTCCAAGCAAATTCAAGGGGAGCTGTACCTCCAGAAACTGTAATATCTATACTACCACTATTTTCTATGTTACAATCTATAGCATCAGTAACAATACTTGAAACTGCAATTGCTGGCGGATTTGTAAATGTAAATGTTTCTTCAATAGGGCACTGTTTTGGGTCGCTATCTACAATAGTTACTGTGTAAGTTCCTGCAGGTAAATTATTTCTTTCTACACCTGCAGTGGGGTCATCACTCCAAGTTACTTTAATTGGGGCAACTCCACCTGTTAAATTTAAAGCTACAGATCCATCATTTGCATCATTACAAGAAATAGGCTGAACCACAGGATCTATAAAGAATATAGGCTGATTAATATCTATAGCAACTTCTTTAACACAGTTATTACCATCAGTTATGGTTGCAATATAAGTACCCGCAGTTAAATTAGATTGCGAAAATCCGTTGGCAAAATTATTCCAAGAAATCTGATAAGGTGCAACCCCACCAGAAACAATAACGTCTAAAGCGCCATCTGCTTCGCCATAACAACTTACATCTTTTTTTGTAAAATTGATATTAATTTCTGGAGATTCATTTACAACAATATCGCTAGCAGTGGTACAACCAAGATTGTCTGTAACAGCAACAGTATAAGTACCCGCAATTATATTAGTAATGTTTTTTGATGTACTTGTAAAACCAGCAGGGCCAGACCAGCTGTAGTTATAATCGAAAACGCCGGGAGAAACTTCAATTTGTGTACCACCAGTAACGTCTATAGAAATTGCTCCTGTAGCATCACCAAAACACAAAATATCTTGTTTAAAGCTGGTTGTAATATTTAGTCCATCTGGTTCTGTTAATACAACTGTTTCTTGTGTTATACAGTTATTAGCATCTACAATTTCTAAAGAATAGGTTCCTGCTGTTAGTGTATTTTGATTTTTAGTACCTGCAATAATTCCACTACCATCAGTTGTAGACCAGTTATACGTATAAGGTTCTGTCCCTCCTGAAATAGAAACCTCTATAGTACCATCATTTCCTTGAAAACAAGAAATATTTTGTACTACATCTCTTGAAATTGTTAAAAGATCAGGTTGCGTAACAGTCCATTCTTCTATGATAAAAAATCCTGAACTATCTTCTATTCTTAACGTATAAATACCCGCTTCTAAATTTGATAGGGATGCATCTGTTGATGAAAATCCATTAGGGCCAGACCAAGAAATTTGATAAGGATTGCCTGTTGAAGAAGGAACTCCACCTTGAATATTGGTTGAAATTGCTCCGTCATTTGCTTCAAAACAAGTAATATTGGTAACTACTGTATTTGAACTAATATTAGGGTTTACAGTTACTTCTAAGGTAAAAGGATTTCCCACACAACTTGCAGTAGCAGGTGTAATTACATAAGTAACTATTATAGGTGATGTACCTGTGTTTTCTAAAGTTTGACTGATAGTGTTTTGTGGAGTTGTTGCAGCTGATGCACCAAGGATACTTCCAGCAGGACTAAAAGTAGGAGTAGACCAAGTATATTGTGTACCTGCTGGAATGGTATTCGTAGCAATACTATTAGGATCGAAAGTGAAAGTTGCTTCACTGTACATCGCAATTTCGTTATTAGCAACTACAGGAATACCATTTACTTTAACTCTAGCTGTTTCTGAAACAATTTCAGAACAACCACCACCACTGAAAGAAATTACTGCATAATAAAATATTTCGCCAACAGTATCAGTTGGAGGGTTGTAAGTAGCGTTATTTTCACCAGGTATTTCATCTCCATTAGAATTAGAATCAATATCGCTTGAAAACCATTGATAAGTTGCAGTTCCTGTGCCATTTTCATAAGCTACTTCTAAAGTTGTTGCTGTATCATTTAAACATACTTCAGAAGGTGTAGGTTGAATCGTGAAATCTGGACCTTCATTAATTTTTAAAGTAGAAACCTCACTAATAATACTACAACCTGATTCTGGTTGAGAAACCACTACATAGTAATAAAAAGTGCCAACTGTATCTGTTGAAGGTGTATATGTTGAAGCATTAGCCCCATTAATAGGACTCCCTCCTGAGTTTGAGTTCGTATTATTTAGAAACCATTGATAAGTTTGGGCTGAGGTACTTCCACCAGAAGCTGTTACAGCTAAATTTGTAGAGATTGCTCCTTGACATAATTCTTGGGCTGCAATAGGTTGAGCATCAATAATAGGTTTAGGAACTACATTAATTTTAAAAGTATCACTTGTTGCATTGGTACATCCATCTCCGTTTAAAGAAACTTCTGCGTAATAATAAAATGTTCCATCAACTGAAAAAGTAGGTGGCGTATAATTACTATCTGTTGCACCTCCAATTAAATTACCACCAGTATTTGAATCACTTGTATTAGAAAACCATTGATAAGTTGCAGCACCAGTTCCACCAGTAAAAGTAACTTCTAGTGCATCTGCAGTTCCTCCAAGACATAAGTTTTGTGGGGCATCAACAGGATTAACGCTTAATTGCTCAACAACGTTTACACTGGCAACTTCAGAAGTAATTTTATCACAACCACCTCCAGCTTCAAAAGATATTTCAGCGTAATAGAATTGTTCTCCAACTGTATCTGTTGGAGGATTATATGTACTTGAGGTTTCATCCACAATTATTGTGCCGCCAAGATTTGAATTAGTTGTATTGGAAAACCATTGATAAGTAGGTGCTCCAGTTCCATTTGTATAATCGACTTCTAAAAGATTGGCATTTCCATTAATACAAATTTCAGAAGAAATTGGTTGAGTTGTAAAAATTGGAGCTTCGTTAATAATTAAAGTAGAAATATCACTTGTTATAGTACAACCAGACTCAGGTTGGGTAATGATAGCATAGTAATAAAATGTACCTATTTGATTTGTAGGTGGTGTGTAATTTTCTGAATTGGCTCCATTAACAAGAGTTCCTCCAGTATTAGAGTTTACCGTATTTACATACCATTGATATTCTTGTGCAGAACTACTTCCGCCTGAAACTGTAATTACTAAATTATCAGGTGTAGCATTTTGACATAATTCTTGACTAACGATTGGCTGAGCATCAATAGTAGGTTTGGGAACTACAGTAACCTCAAAAACATCACTAGAAGCTGTTGTACATCCATTTCCATCTGGTGATACTTCAACATAATAATAAAAACTACCTGCAGTAGAAAAGACTGGTGGAGTGTATGTGCTGTTTACTGCATCATCAATCAGATTTCCCCCTGTATTAGAATTCGTAGTGTTAGAATACCATTGATAAATAGGTGTTCCTGTACCACCAGTAGATGTAATTTCAAATGTATTTACTGTTCCTCCAATACAAATTGTTTGAGGTTGTGGAGTAGAGGTAATTGTTAACTGTTCAGTAACAGTAACAGTTGCTACGTTTGAAACAATTTTATCACAACCTCCAGAAGAAAATGTTATCTCAGCATAATAAAATGTTTCACCAACCGTATCTGTAGGTGGATTGTAAGAATTTTCTGTTGCATCTGTAATAGGATTACCACCTGTATTAGCATTTGATGTATTTGTATACCATTGATAATTTGGGGTTTCAGTAGTATTTGTAAATTCAACTTCTAGTATTGTAGCAACACCATTTAAACAAATTTCAGAAGAGGTGGGTTGTGTGGTTATTATGGGTGCAGGATTTACGGTAATTACAAAGTCAAAGGGATCGCCTTCACATATCCCTGAAGTAGGTATCACTGTATAAGTTAATGTTTCTGAATTACCACCACTATTTATTAGTCTTTCAGAGGGTATTGAATTTGTGGTTCCGTTTGCGGTAAAACCCGTAATATTTCCACTTGAAACAGCTGACCAAGTGTAGGTTGTATTTGCATTTGTGGTATCGAAAACTATTTCAGCAGTATTTTGCCCAGAGCATATTTCTTGTGTTGTATCTGTATTTGTAATTTCTGGTTTTTCAAAAACCTCAAAACTTTGCGTTGCTGTGTTAGAAATACCACACTCATTAGTAACCTCTAAGTTTACTTCATAAATACCTGGAGTATCATAAACAATATTTCCAGGATCTAAGGTATTGGCAGTGGAAGGGTTACCTCCTGTAAACGTCCAATTGTACGAAATTCCTGAAGTATCTGACGTACAGTTTTCTACAGTTGCTACAGGATTTATGGTTGCAGATCCACAGAAATTATCAATAGCAGTAATTCCAACAGTTGGTGGTTTTTTAACATCAATAACTTTTGTATTTGTTTCTGAGCCACAACTTGTAATTACAGTTTGTGTAATGCTATATTTTCCTGGGTTTTTAAAAAGAAATTCAGGGTTTTCAGAAGCCTCTGTTGTTCCGTTAGCAAATTCCCAATCAGAGGTGTCACCACAGTTGTCTGCGTTATAAACTACAGCCCACCTATATTGTGGAATATCGCAAAGTTCAGTTTCGATGGTGGTATTTGTTGCTGCTATATTAAGAGGAATACAGCCTTCTTCATTATCTACTGTAAATTGAGCGGTAACTTCGGGTTCTATACAGATTTCTTTGGTGATTTCTATTGCTCCACAGAAACTAGTTGCAGATAAGGTGATTGTGTAATTACCAGGAGAAGCATAAATATGATTTGGAGAAGTTATTTGTGTAGTTGAAGGTGTAGTAGTTCCATCTCCAAAATCCCAAGTAAACCTTCCTGATTGAGAACAATTAGAACCAGAACCATATACAGATTTATTTTGAAATGAAATTGAGGAGTTGGCACAGGCAGATTCAGGAATTTCAAAATCTAATTTTGGTTTATCAATAATACGAATTTCTGTGAGAAATGATTTTGTAGAACTACATGCATTCACAACATCTAATGAAGCCGTAAAAGTGCTTGGGCAACTAGATTCTTCGTAAATATGAGGAACAGGAAAATTTGGCGAACTTTCAGGATCAGAAGCGTTATATAAGTTAAGATTTGAATTGATTAAGTCTTCTTGTGTTAAATAAAGCGTATTGCCATCACCGTAATCTATAAAATATTCTGTATCAAGTGAATTGACACCCCATTTCGATATCGAGAATTCAATAGAGTTTGTAGGTGTGCATATGTTTTGAGTTGAACCTGGATTTACTAAGGAACCTGATGGATTTGAAATATTCTTAACCTCTTTTATTATTTGGTTTGTACAACCATTTGAAGAAGTACTTCTAACAATTAAGTCATAAACTCCAAGTTCTGTGTATTCATGAGTCAAAGGAAAGGAACCTCTTGTTACATTTTCTTGATTACCATCTCCCCAAATAACTAAAAATTCATCTGCACAATCAGAAGTTGTGGCATCCAATCCAACATCTATAACATAGTTTGGTTCTGGTGTTGTGCGATTACAATTTGAAAAATCTCTATCATTTAGGTCGAAAATTACAATATCTGGTTTTTCTATTACGCGAACTCGATTTGAAGTAGATGCACTACAACCAAATTTATCTGTTACTGTTAATTGAACTTCAAAATCACGCTGACCACAACCTAAAGCAGTATTAAATTGGTGACCTGGGTTTTTCTGAGTAGAGGTTGTGCCATCTCCAAAATCCCATAAGTAGGTGAATTCTCCATTTCCAGATTCAGTAGAGGTAAATTGTACAGTATCTCCAGCACAAGCATTGTTGTCATTATTATTAAAAGAAAAAGCTACTGTTGGTGGTGCGTGTACAGTAACAATAATTTCTTGATTTGTAATGTTTTGAGTTACATCTTCTGCATCTTCAACTTTTATAAGTTTAATTGTGTAATCTCCTGTTATATTACTATCATCAAAAGTTACGGAGGCTTGATTATTACTTCCAGACCTTATTAGAGGTTGTGTAATATTATTTATTTGGTAGGTAAAGTCATATGGAGCTGTTCCTTCTGAGGCTGTAAACGTGATTGTTGTGGTTTCATCAATACAAATATCTTCATCCGCTACAGAAATTGTAGCTTCAAGTGCAAACGGATTCGAAAAAAAATTAAAACTATTTTTACTTGCAGCGTTAACCAAAAGACAACCAATTAAAAATAAGGATATTAAAAAGGCCTTTTGTTGGAGTAGTGATAAAAATTTAGATTTTATTCTCATGCTATTTAGATAGCACAAAGCTTAACTAATTAAGCCAAGTAGCAATTTTAATTATTTTTCTTTTACGGTCAAATATAATAAAATGATTTGTTTTTTTGGGAAAAAATTAACTTTTTTAAAGTTTTTCATAGCTGCGATTAATTAAAAGTGGTATGATTTCATGTGATTTTAAACGTTAGGTTTTTTAAGAATCACAATCAAAAAAAAACATTTATATAAGATATTTAGAGCGCTATATGTTTCGAAAATCATAATTTAAAAATGGAGGTAGTTTCAATATACTATTTTACATGTTTTTACGTTCTATTTTTTGTTAAAACTTTATTATTAAAAGTTATAATTCTTATAAAATGAATATCTTTGGAAACCTTTACTTAATAAAGTCTTAATGAAGTTACCGTTTCTAAATTACATTTATATCTTTTTGTTACTTTTTACGTTAAAAAGTCAATCACAAGAAACCTTACCTATATATCAAGATTATCTTTCTGATAACGTTTTTTTAGTGCATCCGTCTGCTGCAGGAATTGGTAACTCAAGTAAGTTGCGTTTTACAGCTAGGCAACAATGGGCAGGCATCCCTAATGCACCAGCATTACAAACGTTGAGTTTTCATACAAGATTTAATGAGTATTCTAATGCAGGGTATGGTTTTGTTTTGTTTAATGATAAAAACGGATTTCATTCTCAGAAAGGCTTACAAGGTACGTATGCTTACCATTTGCCAATGAGTGATGGTAGACTCTTTAATCAGTTGTCTTTTGGTTTGGCATTTACTTTTCTTCAAAATCAATCAGATCAACGAACTTTTGGCGAAGGTACAGCACAAAGTATTGTAAGTACTACCTATTATAACGCCGATTTTAGTATTGCGTATCATTATGGAGGTTTATCATCTTACTTTACAGCAAAGAATTTATTACCAACAAACGAGAATAATTTAAACGTACAACAAAAATTAAATTTAAGAAACTATGTATTGTACACAGGGTATTATTTTGGTGAAGATTTATTTTTTCAATTAGAGCCTTCTATAATGTTTCAAGCTAGGCAAGGAACAGGTGCACGAATAGCAGACTTTAATATGAAGGCATACAAAACAATTTCTAAAACGCAATTTTGGGCAGCATTGTCTTATAGAAGAACTTTTGATGCAAATGCAATTGAAAATGCAGAATTTATATCACCTATAATTGGTGTAAATTACAATAACCTTCTTTTTTCTTATACGTATACCAATCAAACTAATGAAACTGTTTTAACAACATCTGGTTTTCATCAGGTATCTGTGGGGATAAATTTATGGACAACAAAACCAAGGGCTGCTGCGTGTCCTAATATTAATGCTGCTTTTGGAGGTTTTTAAAAATCATATTCCTGAATTTTAATATGAGTATTTGATGCAATTAAAGAACGTAATGTTTTTTGGTTTTTATTGATAAAAAACTGATGATGACCAAAGTGATCTATTGCATTTAGAAGCTGATTTGTTGTTAAGATATTTTTTGTTTGTTTAGCAACTGCTAATCCTGAATCGATAATTTTAATTTCATCACCAATAATTTTTTTAATGATAGGAATCAAGTAAGGGTAATGTGTACAGCCTAATACCAAACAATCTATACCTTCGTTTACCATTGGTTTAAGATAACTAGCCAGTAAACTATATATTTCTTCAGATTCAATTTTGCCAGCCTCAATAAGCTCTACAAGTTTATCTCCAACAGTTTCTTTAATGATGATGTTTTTATGAAGTGTATGAGATGTTTTTGCAAATAAATCACTGCTTAAGGTGCCTTTAGTTGCCAAAATACCAATAATATTTGTTTTTGTTTTTAAAGCCGCAGGTTTAATAGCGGGCTCAATACCTATAAAGGGTACATTGTAATTTGATCTTAAAAGTTGAATAGCATTTGTTGTGGCTGTATTGCAGGCAACAACTATGATTTTGCAGTTTTTACGGATTAAAAATTCGGTATTTTTTATAGATAAATCTATAATTTCTTGTTTGCTTTTTATGCCATAGGGTGCATTTTTACTATCGGCAAGATAAATGGTATCTTCATTAGGCAAAAGAGTTGCGATTTCTTTCCAGATAGATGTACCTCCAATTCCAGAATCAAAAATACCAATAGGATAATTATTTGATTTCATAAGGTTGTAAAAATAAAAAAACCTACTTAAAAAGTAGGTTTTTCTAAACATTTTGGTAATTTTTTAAAATCCTAATTTGGTTTTTACAGCAGCGTATAAATCTTCTCCTTTTTTAACCAATAAACCTTTACCTACAGAGGCATCAAAAACATATTGTATGCCTTTTGCAGCAGCCACTTCTTCTATTGCTTTCTGCGCTTTTTCTATAATTGGTTTTAAGCCTTCAGCTTGCTTTTTCTGCATGTCTTGATAAGCAGTTTGTCTTAATTGTTCGTATCTAGCATTTTCTTGCTGAACTTCTTTAGCTCTAATTTCGTTAATTTCTTTTGTTTGGGTATTTTGCTCTTGTGTATACTTTTTCATCTTAGCATCCAATTTTTTCCCCATACTCTCTACTTCGTCTTGGTAAGTTTTACCTAACTTTTCCATATCTGCTTTTAGTTGGGTAGTTTGTGGCATCTCAGCTACTAATTTTTCAAAGTCTATATGACCCATCTTTTGTGCATTTGCAACACCACCTACTCCTAAAGTAAATACAGCAATTAATAGTAACGTTTTTAAATTCTTCATTTTTGTTTTAATTTAATTATTATTCTTGTCTTTTTGTTAACTATCTTCTTTTTCTTGTTCTTTCTTTTTTCTAGCTGCTTCTTTTTTTTCTCTTAATATTTTTCTTTTTTCGGCTCTTTGCTTTAGTAGCGCTTTTCTTTTTTCGGCAATTTCTTTCTTTTTGGCTTCTTTATCTGCAATTTTTTTAGCTAAAGCTGCTTCTCTATCAATTTTAGCTTGTTCTTTTTGGGCAAGAACTTTCTTTTGTGAATCAGTAAGCTCTTTACTTGTGTTTGTTTGTGCTGCTCTTTTCTTTCTTTCTTCCTTTTTTTGATTCGATAATCTAGTTCTGTCTATGGTTGATAAAACAAGGTCGCTAATATCGTATTTTTTATTTGAATATAGCATAATCAAATCACTAGATTTTTCAAAAACAAAATCGTATTTTTTTCTTTTTGCAATATTTTGAATGGCATTGTAAACTTGATCTTGAATTGGCTTTACCAATTGCTTTCTAACCAAAAACATATCGCCATTAGGGCCAAAGTATAAAGATTCTAATCTTCTTAGTTCTTCTTGTTTAATACTTATTTCTTCTTCTTTTTCTTCAATTAAATCGTTGGTTAAAATTGCCTTTTCGTTGGCTAAATCAGATTTTAACACCTCTATATGACGTGCTTGTTCATCTAATTTTTTTCGCCATTTTGCAATTTTAGTGTCTAAAGTATTTTGAGCTTGTATGTATTCTGGAACATTTTCTAGAATATACTCCATATCTATATATGCAATAATTTGACTTCTTTGCGACCAAAAAGTTGTAACAGTAAATAAAAGAACGATTACTAAAAATATTTTTTTCATTTGTATAGTGTATTTAGAAAAAACCGTGCCAAAAAAACTTTCGACATTACAAATGTACAGTTTTCTTAGAATTGTCTTCCGATAATAAAATGTGTTTGCCAGCCAGATTTTTCTGTAAATCCTGGTAAAGGATCGAACCCGTGTGCAAAATCTATACCCAACAAACCAAATGCAGGCATAAAAATACGAACTCCAACTCCGGCTGAACGTTTCAAGTTAAACGGATTAAATGTCTCAAAATTGTTGTAAGAGTTACCAGCCTCTAAAAATCCTAATGTATATATAGAAGCTGAAGGAGCATCTGTAATAGAATATCTTAACTCTAGTTGAAATTTATTGTAAATAGAGCCTCCTTCTAAAGGCGATAATTGATTGTTTTCGTAACCTCTTAACCCTACAACTTCTCTACCATCTAATTGAAAAACGGCAATACCATCACCACCAACAAAGTAGCGTTCGAAAGGAGATAAACCAACATCAGAGTTGTAATAGCCTAAGTAGCCCATTTCAGCATTTGTCATTAATACAAGTTTATCTGTAAAAGAGGTGTACCATTTCCCTTTTAAACTTAATTTGTAGTATTCTAACCATTTGTAATTGTCTGCAATTTTTGCACTTGCCTCTGCTTGTGTTAAATCATCAGCTATAGAATAATCTTTATTATTTACCAATGAATATGGAAAAGTTGCTTTAACACCAAAGGTAAATTCTGATCCATAAGTAGGAAAAATTAAACTTGGTCCAGCAGAATTTCTAGTTAAAGTTGCACTGTAAGATAAGTTATTTAATGTACCATTACTTAAAATATTACCACCTACATTAAATCCGTAGTCGTTTAATTGGAAACTTTGGTAACTTATAGATTGAGACAATTGGAAATAATCATCTGGCCATTTTAAACGTTTTCCTAAACCAACAGAAGCTCCTGTAATGGCTAAACTTCTATCTCTATCTACATCAAAAGTTTGCGGGTTTAATTGAAACTGCTTGGATTGGTACACAGAAAAAGATAATGATTGTGGTTTTCTACCTCCTAACCAAGGTTCTGTAAAAGAAAAACTATAGGTGCTAAACGTTCTACTAGTCTGTAAACGTAATGCTAGGTTTTGACCATCACCCATTGGTAAAGGCTTATAAGCTTCTTTATTAAATAAATTTCTTATAGAAAAGTTATTGAAAGATAGCCCTAAAGTACCTATAAAAGCGCCACCACCATAACCACCTTGTAGCTCTATTTGGCTACCACCTTTTTCTACAACATTAAAGTTGATGTCGGCAGTTTTATTGGCATAATCTGGAATTACATCTGGAGTTACATTTTGATCAAAGAAACCTAATTGACCAATTTCTCTAATAGATCTAATAATGTTGCTTCTACTAAACAAATCACCTGGTTTTACACGTAGTTCTCTAAAAATTACGTGGTCGTTGGTTTTATCATTTCCAGAAACAGTAACTTTTTTAATACGTGCCTTTTCATCTTCACGAATTCTAATTTCTACAGTGATTGAGTCGTTTTCTACTTTTGTTTCTACAGCATTTACTTGTGAGAATAAAAAACCACTATCTTGATACAAGGTAGATAAATCTTCAGAGGTTGGTGATCCATCACCTTTTACGCGTTCTTTTAAAACTTCACCATTATAAACATCGCCGTTTTCAATTTTTAATACTTTTCTCAGTTGGTCGTCTGTGTATTCTTTATTACCAACAAATAATATTTCCGAAAAGCGGTATTGTTTTCCTTCCTCTAAATCAATAGTAATATTAATGGTATTGTCATCATTCCAAGTAATACCTTCACTTAAAATACGAGCATCTCTATAACCAAGTCTACTGTATGTTTTTATAATTTCTTCTAAATCTTCTTGGTAATCTTCTTCTATATATTTAGATCCTTTCCAAAAACGACCAACAAATTTTTGTTTGGTATTTTTCATGGCTTTGCGCAGTTTTTTATCAGAAAGCGCTTTATTGCCATTAAAAAAAATGTATTTGATTTTTATTTTAGACCCTTTATCTATAAATATATTCATATTTACAGCGTTCATATCTGAAGTATCTTTTTTGATATCAAGATTTACTTTTGTCTTTAAAAAACCTTTATCTGTATATTTTTTTGTGAAGTAATTTTTTGTGGTTACTACAAGGTTGTCTGTAACCATGGCACCTGTTTTTAATTCGGCCTCTTTTTTAAGCTCTTTGGCTTTAGATTTTTTAATACCAGAAATTTTGATTTCATTTAATTGCGGTAATTCTTGCACATCAAACTGAAGGTATACAGTGTTGCCATCTATTTTAGCTAAATATACATCTACATTGCTAAACTGCTTACTTTCATAAAGTTTTTTAATGGCACTAGTAAGTTTATCGCCAGGTAATTTTATGGGTTGCCCGTTTCTTAAACCTGTAAAAACTTTTACGGTTTCTTCACTAAATTTTCTTAATCCAGTAACTGTAATGCCTCCTAAAATATACTCTTTGCCTTTTTCGAAAGACAGATTAGCATTAGAAATAGTATCTTTTTTAGATTGTGCATTTGCACCAAAAGTAAAAAATAGTGCCATTAGCACTACTGTTGCAGAAATTAAATTAATAGGTAACTTATTCTGTAATTTGTTCGCTTGTTTTTCCAAATCGTCTTTCTCTATTCTGATAATCTATGATTGCATCATAGAAATGTTCTTGTCTAAAATCTGGCCAAAGTACATCTGTAAAATATAATTCGGCATATGCCATTTGCCACAATAAAAAATTGCTGATACGTTTTTCGCCACTAGTTCGTATCATTAAATCAACATTGGGCAAATTAAATGTATATAAATGGTTATTAATAGTATTTTCGTCTATTTTTTCTAAATCGAGTTCTTTATTAACAACTTTTTTAGATATGTTTTTGATAGCGTTAACAATTTCTTCTCTTGCCCCATAGCTTAAGGCTAAGGTTAATACAATTCGGTCGTTGTTTTTAGTTTTTTCAATAACGCTAGCCAAGGTATTTTGCGCTTTTTCTGGTAAACTTTTAATGTTTCCAATGGCATTTACTTTAACTTTATTTTCTTGAAAAGTTTTTAACTCGTTATTTAATGAGTTGATTAAAAGACTCATTAAAGCTTTTACCTCACCAACAGGTCTTTTCCAGTTTTCTGTAGAAAAGGCATATAAAGTAATGGCTTCTGTGCCAATTTCTGCGGCAGCTTCAATAGATTGTCTTACAGCAGTTAACGCATTTCTATGGCCAAAAACTCGGCTCATCCCTTTACCTTTAGCCCAACGCCCATTACCATCCATAATTATGGCTACATGCTTAGGTACTCTTTGTAAATCTATGCGTAGTTTTTTATCCATATATTAAAATCCTGTGGTGTAACATGGAGGTCTTCCAAAAGTATATATTAAAGAAATTCCTGTAAATGTATACCAATCGTTGCTTGTTCCTCCAAAATTTAAATCAGGTATTGTTTCTGTGGTGTAATCTAAATCGTCCGAAAACGAATATCTAAATTTTGTTTCTACAGCAAAAGCAAAGTTGCCTATTAACTTAGATTTAAAACCTATACCAAAAGGTACTGTAAAAGCGTTTTTTGTATCATATTCGTATTGATCAGGTCTGGGTTCTGAGGTAATATAATTGTAATTGTAAGCCGCTAAATCTAAAGTGATGTAAGGCGTCCATGTTTTACCTGGGGTAGATAAGTCATATTCATAAAAATTATATTCTATACCAACTGCCAATTCGTGTATTGTATTAGAAAAGCGTAAACCTCTATTTTTTTTAAAATCTGTATCAGCTTCTAAGTCGTTACCTTTAATGGGTAAAAAACTATAAGTTGCTCTGTACGCTATTCTTGGATTTTTATTGAACTTAAAAAAAAGAGCTCCAGCAGGTTCATTCGGATAAATATATTTGGTGCTACCAATGTCTCCAATAAAATTAGAGCCTCCTAAAAATACGCCTACTTCATACACTTGACTAGATAAAACACTAGTAAAACATACAAAAACTATTATTAATATTTCTTTTTTCATCCTAAAAAATAGCGAGCAAATATAGGTATTTCAATTTGCTTTATAAAGTTAATATTGGGTCTTTTTTGAATAACTATTTTTTTGGTGTTTTATTGTTGTGTAAAGGTTAAAGATTGGTTTCGTTTCGTGTATCTTCTCCCCACAATAATTTGGTTCTTAAAGTTTGTAAAAAAGATTGATTGTTTGGGATGATTGTTTTTACCGTAAAAGCCGCTTTTTTTATAAATATTTCTGTGTTTTTTGATACAGATGATATTCTAGAATCTAACGAAATTAGAAAATCTTTTTCTCTAGAATCTATGGTTAATTTAATGCTGGTAGTATCAGAAATAACCATTGGTCTTGCGTTTAAATTATGAGGTGCTATTGGGGTTATAATTACGTTTTTAGAGTCTGGTGAAATTACTGGGCCATTGCAACTTAAAGAATATCCTGTAGAACCAGTTGGAGTGGCAATTATTAGTCCGTCTGCCCAATAATTGGTTAAATATTCGTTGTTTAAGCTGGTATTAACACCAATCATAGAGGTGGTGTTTTTTCTGGCTATGGTAACTTCGTTTAAAGCAAAATTAAGTTCACTGAATTCTGTTGTTTTTGGAGTTGTTTGTACTTCTAACAGTGTTCTTTTTTGAATGGAATACTCTCCTTTTAAAATAAGATTGATGCTTTCTCTAATTGTTTTTTTGTTGATGGTAGCTAAAAAACCTAATCTACCTGTATTAATACCCAAAATAGGGATGTTTAAATTTCTAATATAGGTTACTGCGCGCAAAATAGTGCCATCTCCCCCCAAAGTAAACATGGTTTCGAAAGAAGAATTTAAGTCGTTAAAATGGGCAAAAGTCGGGTATTTTTTGCTTATAATATTCCCGTTTATTAACAAATTGTAGAACTCTTCTTCTATAAAGCTTACAATGTTGTTTTCTTCGAGAACCTTGAGTAAAATCTTAATTTCTTTTTCTGCAGAAATTGAATAAGACTGACCGTAAATTGCAACTTTTTTCATTTGTAATGCATTAACTTATAAAATGATTATCAATTTTTTTAATATGCCATCTCAGAAGGTTACATTTCTAAGTATTTCTGTAAATATTGAGATCTGTTTTTTAAATCTTCTAAATAAATATCATTTTCATGGGCGGAAACTATTTTATAATCATAGCGTCTAAAAGTTTGTATGATTTCGTTTACTTCATTAGAAACAATTTTTAACGTTAATTGTATAAAATCGTTGTGCTTTTCAGAAACATAAAGGCCTAGCAATTTTGCGCCATTGGCTTCTACTATTTGAGCTACTTCGCTCATAGAGTACTCTAACTCTAATTTTTCGATAATTAATGTTTCACTTTGTTCTATCATAAAAGGACTAGTTGAAAATACATCTAAAACATCATACAAATCATAATAACCCATGTAATTTTTGTCTTTGTTTAAAACAGGAATTATATTGGTGTCATTATCAGCAAAAATCTTTAATAATTCTAAAACAGTTGCTTTCTCATCAGCAAAAAAAGAATTTAATAAATGGGCATAAGTACCTAATTCTGCTTCTTGATTTTCTATAGTTTGTAATTCGTCTTCAGAAAAAGACCCTAATAGTTTACCATTTTCAACCACTGGAAAATGAGTTAACGGAAAATCCTTAAAAAGTTTTTGCCCGTTTTTTACCTTGTCATTAAGATGAAAAGTTCTGTTCTCTTTTAATATGTAATCGTTAATATTCATACTCTACGAATATAGGATAAAATGATTTAATAAATTATCTTTGCAACCTAATTTTAAACAATGACAAAGTTAAGTGTAAATATTAACAAAATTGCAACTTTGCGCAATTCTAGAGGAGGCAATGTGCCAAATTTACTAAAAGTAGCTTCTGATATCGAAAATTTTGGAGCTCAGGGTATCACCATTCACCCAAGGCCAGATGAAAGACATATTCGTTATCAAGATGCACGCGATTTAAAAAACACGGTTACCACTGAGTTTAATATTGAGGGTAACCCAATACAATCTTTTATGGATTTGGTTTTAGAAACCAAACCAACACAAGTTACTTTGGTGCCAGATGCTGTAGATGCTATTACTTCTAACGCAGGTTGGGATACTATTACACATCAAACTTTTTTGAAAGAGGTAATTGCTGAATTCCAAAAAAACGGAATTAGAACTTCCATTTTTATTGATACTGATTTAAAACTCATTGAAGCCGCAGCAAAAACAGGCACAGATCGTATTGAGTTATATACAGAGCAATTTGCTAGTGAGTTTGATAAAGGTAATAAAGATGTGGTAAAACCGTATACAGAAGCTGCTGTTTTGGCTCACAAATTAGGACTAGGTATCAATGCTGGTCATGATTTAAGTTTAGATAATATCAAGTTTTTTAAAGAGAATATTCCCAATTTAGCAGAAGTTTCTATTGGCCATGCTTTAATTGCAGAAAGTTTGTATTTTGGCTTAGAAAATGTGGTGAGCATGTATTTGCATCGTTTGAAATAGTCATCAGTCATCAGTTGTCAGTCGTCAGTTACAAGGGTAATTTAGTAATGAGCACTTTTAAGCCATTTTTCATCTAATAATCAATTCATATAAATGTCTAATAAAATTTTATACTCAACTATAAAAGGTGAAGGAAAACCATTATTAATTTTACATGGCTATTTTGGCATGTCTGATAATTGGAAAACCCTAGGAAATCAATTTGCAGAAGAGTATCAAGTACATTTAATTGATCAAAGAAATCATGGACGTAGTTTTCATTCCGATGATTTTAATTATAATTTATTAGCTGAAGATATATACCATTACATACAACATCATCAATTAAAAAATGTACATATAATTGGGCATTCTATGGGAGGTAAAACTGCCATGTTGTTTGCGGTAACTTATCCTAATTTAGTAGATAAGTTAATTGTTGTTGATATTTCTCCTAAAGCCTATGAACCACATCATAATGCTATTTTAGCTGGGTTAAATTCTGTAGATTTTTCTATTCAAAACTCTAGAAAATTGGTTGATGCGCAATTGGCAACCTACATCTCAGAATTAGATATTCGTCAATTTTTGATGAAAAATGTATATTGGAAAGAAAAAGGAGTGTTAGATTTTAGATTTAATTTAAAATCGCTCACAGATAAAAATCCAGAAGTTGGGAAACCTTTGCCTCAAAATACCTCTTTTGATAAACAAACTTTATTTTTAAAAGGAGAGCGCTCTGGTTATATTGTTGCAGAAGAACAAATGATTATAGATAATCACTTTCCAAACAATAAAGTTGTTGAAATCACAAAATCTGGGCATTGGTTGCATGCCGAAAACCCGAAAGATTTTTATAAAGAAGTTTGCGATTTTTTAGGCTAAGTTATTTCGTTTGATTTATTAAATGAAACATAGGTACAACAACAAAAAATATTCCGTAAATAGATAAGCAACCAATAATTACATTAAATGTAAATTCTCTTCTTAATATTAATTTACCTCTATTTTTTCCAATTAGTTCATGTTGATTTACAATTTTATCCATAATGCGTAAAAAATGATCTGAGGCTTTACTAATTTCTAAAAAACAACTGATGATTTCTTTTTTATTTATGTTATTAGAAGTAAGTAAATTGCTATTGGTTACAATGGCTAAGTAAAAAGGTTCTAATTCTTTATATAAACCTTTTAAATAGAAATCATCATATTTTGTTAAATAATTTTCTTTTAGTTCTTGCTGTAGTTTTTTAAAATTTTCAGTAATTGCTTTCAGTTTTGCGCTGTTTTTTAATGTGTTTTGTTTAGTAGTATTTTCCTTTAAAAGTAATGCAAGTTTTAAAATTTTCTGAGAAAACATGCGTTGTCTGCCAGAAATATTTACTGCAGATAAATCTCTACTTTGGCGTTTAATATCTCTATGTAACGAAATTTTGTTGATAGTTAATAAAACTATAAACGTGGTAAAAATAAAAATGGATCTATTTTTCATGCCAAGAGAAATTTAGGTTATCACTCAAATATAGTCATTTTTATAGAGATTTTCATCGTCAACAAATAATCTGTAATTATTTAAGAAAAACAGTAATATTATAAAAAAGGTTAAAAACAAAGAGTGCAGACCATAAAAAAGTGCGCAACCAATTTGTTGAAATTAAAGATTTTAAAAGTTCTTGAGAATATTTTCCTTCGGATATTTTAAAATGGATAGGAGCAAAACTTAACAAGGTAAAACCCCACAGAAAAACAACCGCAATTAAAGTTGTAAGAGTTGCAAAATTGAAGCGAAAAAATACATTAAATATACTAATTGCCAATTGTAATAGCATTAACGGAACTACAATAACTGTAATGCGTTGTGTGTATTTTTGATGCCAAACTACTAAGTTTGTCCCTTTATAAAACAAAAAACTTGGGTATATAATTAACTGTACCATCCAAATTAAAACCACCAAACCAAAATCTATAATAAGTTGACTAATCGCAGTAAATTGTGCTATCCCAAAATAATTAACTACCAACAAATTCATACTTTTTAAGGATTTCTAAAGTAGTGTATTGTAAAGATTTTATATGTGTTGCTTCTAATATTATGTAAGGCGCTTTGCCAACTTTTTCGGCTTCTAACCATCTAGAAATACATAAACACCATTTGTCACCAGGTTTTAATCCAGGAAAATTCCATTGTGGAATAGGGGTCATTAAATCATTTCCTTTAGATGCAGAATAATTCAAAAAATTTTGGGTTACAACAGCACAAACTGTATGGGTTCCTACATCGTTATTTGCAGTTCTACAAAAACCATCTCTAAAATACCCAGTGGCTGGTGCTGTACAACAGGGCTGTAATGGTTTGTTGAGTATGTTTAATTCCAAAAGCAAAAGATTTAGGCTATAAAGATACTAAAAGTAACTTTTTTAATCAGGTTTGTTTTAGGTAAAATAGTATTTAAAAAAGATAATAATTTGTAGTCTTTTTAATGGTTTATATGCATATTTGTTATTATTAAATCTTTTATGGAACACAAAGAAAAATCGCTATTCCAGTACAGGCTGTTTTGTACGGTGTTGTTTTTTTATATTTTTTTTGCTGCAAATCTTCAAAGTCAGTCACATGGTATTAAAGGTACAGTAACAGACAATCAAAAAGTGCCATTAGAAATGGTTTCGGTAGCTGTGTTAAGTCCTAAAGATGCTGTTTTTTTAAGTTATACCACTACAGATATTCATGGAAATTTTATTTTGAATGATATTCCTAAAGACTCTATTGTACTGCAATTTAATTTATTGGGTTTTACTCCGTTTTCAAAAAAAATACTGTACAAAAATAAATTGATTGATTTAAAAACTATTGTTTTAAAAGAAGATGTAAGTAGTTTAGATGAAATTGTAATTGCAGCAGTTGTGCCCATCCAAATAAAAAAAGATACGGTTAGTTTTAACGCCAATTCGTTTAAAGTAAATCATGATGATAATATTGAAAAGCTTTTAGGAAAATTACCAGGAGTAGATATAGAAGATGGTAAAATTATAACCCAAGGTACTTCTGTAACCAAAATTATGATTGATGGTAAAGAGTTTTTTGGTGGAGACCCATCTATAGTATTAAAAAATATTTCTGCTGATGCTATTAAGAAAATTGAAGTTATTGATAAAAAAAGTGACGAAGAAGAGTTAACAGGGGTTAGTGATGGTAACAAACAGGTAGTTATTAATTTAACTTTAAAAAAAACCAAAAAAAATAGAGGTTTTGGAAAGTTGTCTGCAGGTTTGGGGTTAGATAATCGATATTTTGGCAATGCCAATTACAATCAATTTAAT
Source organism: Polaribacter litoreus (assembly GCF_054584775.1). Lineage (NCBI taxonomy): Bacteria > Pseudomonadati > Bacteroidota > Flavobacteriia > Flavobacteriales > Flavobacteriaceae > Polaribacter > Polaribacter litoreus. The sequence goes on from NZ_JBTLRD010000020.1 coordinate 28,348, forward strand.
ACAAAAACACAACTTTCTTTTGTTGGTAAATTCAACAACATTAATATTACAGGGTCTAATCTTCAAGGTTTTTTAGAAAATGCAGACGGTATTGCAGATGCCTCAGAAGATGATACTAACGATAGTTTTAACATAAAACAAAGAAGTTTAAGTGGTTTTTTAGAAACCAAAATTACAGGTGTGCATTATGGTAGAGAGTTAAAAAAGAAAGAATCTTTAAATGCTGATTATTTTTATAATGCTTCAGATAATAACGGATTTTCAGAAACCAATAGAATAAATTTTACCAATAATAACAACTTTAATTTTAAGTCTAAAAACAATTTTTTAAACATAATTAACAACCATAATTTCAATTTTAACTATCAAAATAAATCTAACAAAACTTACGCTATAAGGCTGCGTGGTCGTTTGTACACAGATGATAGAAATTATAATTTAGATAGAAAAGGAACTTTTGTAAATGCAGATAATGAGTTGGTTACCGAAAACAACTTGTTATCAGATAATAACGTTTTTAAAAAGTTTGGTAATTTAAATTTTAACGTATACAAACGCTTCCAGAAAAAGGGAAGAAGTTTTAACACCGGTTTTAATTGGGTTTTAAATTATATCGATAGAAATAATGATCAAAAAACCTTTATCACAAGAAATTTAAACGGAAACAATCCAAACTATCAAGAAATTATGGCTTTGCGCAATGAAAATAGTGGCTCCAATAATTTTAATTTTCGTTTTAAATTTACAGAACCTTTAGGTGGTAATCATTATTTAAACACCGAAATTAATGCAGGCTTTTATGCTGTAGATGAACAAACAAATCAATCTAGAATTCGGGTTACTTCTACTACAGAAGAAGATTTTATCAAGTTCAATTATACCTTTTATCAAAATATAATGCGATCTAAAATTTTTCATAGTTACAATACACCTAAGCTAAATATTTCTACAACTTTTGAGCTTCATAACCTAAGGCGAGAATTTGGGCAAACTACTGATAAGAACTATAATAAAGAACAATTGTATGTTACACCTTCGTTTTTTTTGCAGTATAAACCTAAAAGAGGTGAAAAGTTGCGTTTTGTTTATAGAAGTCAAATTAGAGCGCCAAGACCCAATGAAACCAATCCTTTTATAAATGATATTAATCCGTATTTTGTAAGAACAGGTAATGTAGATTTGCAACCAGAAAAAGTACATTCGTTTGTGTCTTTTTACAATGTAAGTAGCGCAAATTCATCCGTAAATTTTAACACCAACATCAATTATAGATATGCTACAGATGCCATTATTAGAAGTTTTACGATTGATGATGATTTTAAGAGAACCAGCAGTTTTCAGAACAATGGTAAAAGGCATCGTTTAAATGCACAGACTAGTTTTTCTAAAAAATTAAACAAATTAGGAGTTCGTTTTAATTTAAAAAATAGATTGTTTTACAATACCGTGAATTCTATTGTAAATTTTAATTTAAATAAAGTACAATCTAGAGATTTATCTACCAATTTAGTAATTCAAAATACAAGAAAAAAAACAGTTGATGTTAAAGCTGGTGCATTTTATAATGTGAATAACACAAGTTTTTCTATCGAAAAAGATTTAGATAGAAAATTTACAACGCAACAATATTTTGGAATGGTAGATGTTGATATGAATAAAAGATTGAATGTAAATACGCAGCTAGATTATATTATTTATGATGATAACAAGTTTGATATTCATCAAGAATTACCCATTTGGAATGCAGCAGTGTCTTATTCATTATCTGAAAAAAATAACATTGTAAAACTGGTTTTAATTGATTTGTTGAATAAAAATATTGATGTTTTTAGACGAAGTACAGATAATTTTTTCGAAGAAACTATTGGGCAAAGTTTGGGTAGGTATATCATCTTAAGCTATACCTACAGATTAAATAGTGGAAAAAGAAAAGCCAAAACAAAGCCTATTTAACGCAAGCTTGATGTAACTTTTTTGGTTAAAATAACGTAAGTACGATATAGCTTTTTAGGTTGATACAGGTTTATTTATTTGAAAAACAGTAGACTGTCATTTTAAACATAACTGAGATAAATTTAAATTGATTCATTTCAGTCCGAAAAGATATTCATTTCAAAGAATAAAAGTTATAACACTTTAATAATCAGTGGTTTTTAAATAAAACTTACCATATTTAAAATTCTTTAGCCCCAAATTCACTTTTAATAAATTTTGATTTATTTTTATTAGAGTTAAAATTATACGATAAATTTAACGTAATCATATCTACTTCGTACACATAATTGGTAGTAGTAAAAAATGAACTAGGTCTTGAGGTTGTAATACGTTGCTCATTGGTGTCTAGTAAGCCTAAATCTATGTTTTGCCATTGCAAAGTTGCTGATAATCGATTGTCGTAAAACGTTTTTCGAAGTGTAAGATTTGGAGAATAAAATCTAGAATCTTCTCCCTGAGCTGTAACTCTATCAGATAAATAATTTAAAGTAAATTGTAATGAAGTGGTATTATTAAATTGATAGTTAGAATTTATATTGATGCTATATTGAGTAGCATTACTCTGTATTTGATGACCATTATAAGCCCCATCAATATCAAAATTAAAAATATTAGCACCAATAAAATTACTCCATTTTTCTGTTGGTTTTAGTTGTGCGCCCAATTCTATTCCTAAAGATTTACCTGTACCTACGTTAGAATAAATTCTATCTAAAATGGTGTCATTATAAATTTGATTTACTCTATTCACAAGATTCTTTACATTTCTAAAATAGGCGGTTGCGTACACAGAATTTCCTTTTTTGTAGCGTTTAGAAATTCCGATTTCTACCAAATCTACAAATTCTGGGAGTAAGTTTTTATCACCTTGCTCTAAAGTTTCAGAATGCTCTCTTTCACGAAAAGGGTTCATTTTAAAGGTAGTGGTTCTTTGTACTCTTCTACTGTATGCTGCTTTTAATTTGGCCTTATTTTCTAAAGAATATTCCACACTTGCGGAAGGGAATAATTGTAAATAATTATAATTTATAACTTCTGGAGTGGTTTGGTTTGCACCTTGTAGGGTTAATTCTCTATCCATTTTTTCTAAGCGTACCCCAGCTGCGTATTGCCATTTTTCTTTTTTGTTGCTTAAGTTAATGTAACTAGAATGTAATGTTCTTTTTAAATCAATTTCACTTGTAAATTCTGGCACTGTTTCAAAAATACCGGTTGTGTTATTTCTTCTTTCGTATAAAAAATCTCCTTGATGATCTAAAAATCGATATTGATACCCTGTTTCTAATTTACCAAAAGAAAATTCAGCAAACTCATAATCTACCCTTAAAAGTGTACCATATAAAGGGTTGTCGTTGGTGTTAAATTCATCTTGAATGATTTCTGAGGTGTCTGGATATCCTAAGTTTCTATTCGTTGTTGGGCCACCTAATAAGGTGTATTCATATAAAAATGAGGCAGAAAGTTTAGCATCATTTGCAAACTTATGGGCATAGTCAAAACTACCTAGAGCAAAATCACTTTTTCTAATACGCAAGTTTTCATTAAAATATTGAAATGTGTATAATCTATTATTGCTATTGGCAGGTTGTACAGCATTATTATCAAAATATAAAATATCAGCTCTTCTGTCTTTACTTCTTTTACCCGCAAAAAAGCCTAATGAAAATTCGTTGTTACGATTTGGTATAAAATCTAAAGTAATGTTTCCGCTATAATTTTCTTCATCAAAAGAACGCTCACCATCAGAAGGAAAACTGGTTTTTACATCATTAATAATGGTAAAAACATCACCTTCACGTCTTCCAGATTTATCATTGCGTTGGTAGCTTGCACCTAAAGAAAAGTTCCATTTGTCTTTTCTGTAATTATACGTTGCATCTATTCCATATCGTTTTGCACTTTCAGAGTTGTTGTAATCTTCAATAGAGGGTGCACCAATTCTTGTATTTATTTGAGCAAAAGTTCCGTTTAAAGCCCCTTTTTTTGTGAAAATGTTTAAAATACCAGCTTTTCCTTCAGGATCGTATTTGGCAGATGGTGCTGTAATTACTTCTACTTTATCAATAGCATTAGCCGGAATTTGATTTAAGATTGTAGTAGGATTTCCTTGCACAGGTTTTCCGTTTAACAAAACCACAAAACCAGTGGTTCCACGAACTGCAATATCTCCAGTTCCGTTAATAGATACTGAAGGTAGGTTTTTTATAACATCAGTACCTGAGCCTCCTTGGCTATTTTTAAATTGATTTGCATCAAAAACCTGTTTGTCTATTTTACTAACTACAGCAGCTCTTTCTGCAGTAATTACTACCTCGTTTAACGTATTTCCTAAAGATAATTGAAGTGTTCCTAAATCTTTTTTATCACCAGAAAAAATAATATTTGCTATTTTTTTAGGCTGATATCCAATAAAAGAAATCTCTATAGTGTAGTTTCCTTTTTTGATTTTATCAAAAGTAAAAATACCATTTGCGTTGGTAACTACTCCTGTAATTAATTTTTTTTGAGATTGATTATACAAAGCAACAGTTGCATATTCTAAAGGGGTATTATCTTCCTTATCTAAAATAGTACCTGTAATTTGAGCAGAAATTACTTGGTTGATTAATAAAAACAACACAATTAATATGTTTTTTAAATTTTTTTTCATCATCATTTTTTATTCTGATATTAACATTTCTGGAGTGGCTACTGTTCTAAAACCCATATGATCTGACCCAGAATCTATGGCAACTCCCATTTTAGCAGATATTCTAAAACTAGCACAATACGAATCGTGACATAAAAAAGAACCACCTTTCATAACATGTTCTACTTGATAAGGATTACTTGGACTGTAAGATTTTTCGGATCCTTGTGGATTTAAAAGTGGTTGAGAAGTATCTAATTCTTGATAATGGTTTACGTTAAATAAATCAGAGGTTAATTCCCATACATTTCCTAACATGTCATAAATACCAATACTGTTTGGCGGATAAGACTTTACGCTAGAAATAAATTCAAAACCATCTTTAGATTCATTTTTTGTAGGAAAAACCCCTTGCCAAGTATTCGCATTAGCGTTTAATATAGAAGCGTCATTACCCCAAGTAAAAATGGTATTAGAGTTGTTGCCTTGAGCTGCAGCTTCCCACTCAGCTTCGGTAGGTAATCGTCTATTTGCCCATTTGCAATAGGCTAAGGCATCTTCTAAAGCAATATGAACCACAGGATAATTGTCTTTGCCCTCAATAGAAGAATCGGGCCCTGAAGGATGTTTCCAATCAGCACCAATTTTCCACGTCCACCATTGTTGATAATTGTTCATATTAACAACAGCGTTTACATTTTTATTAAAAATTAGGCTGCCTGGTTGCAAAATAGAATCGTGTGGTTTTGGTGTGCCAGGAGGCAGTTGGCTTTTCATTTCTTCCCAATTAATTTTACGTTCAGCAACAGTTATATATTTTGTAGCCGCTACAAATGCTTTAAATTGTTTGTTTGTAACTTCTGTAGCATCAATAAAAAAACCATCAACAGTTACTAAGTGTGCAGGTTTTTCTCTGGGCATGGCAAACGCATCTCCTTCTTTTGCACCTCTTAAAAATGTTTTTCCTTCAACCCAAACCATGTTTTTTGGAGTTGTTATGGTGTTTTCTGTTTTGCGTTCAGAAGTGTTCGCTTTTTTTTCTTTACAACTTGTTAAAGAAAAAAGAATAATAAAAGTGAATACTGTAAAATTGAAAAACTTTTTTTTAAGAAAGTGTATCATAATGTATTTATGTAATTTTAAGGCTGTAAAAGTAATAATTTATCTTGCTGAAATGGCTTAATAAAACGTTTTTTTCTAGTTTTAGAGTAAAAAAAACAGACTAGTACATACTAGTTGGGTGTAATAAAAAATGTATATTTGCTTTATGGAAGTTGTTTCTTTAAAAAAAAAATCTGGAATCCCTAAATACAAACAAATTATTGCTTCTATTGAGGGTGCAATTGCAAATGGCCTTTTAAAAAAAGGAGATCAACTCCCTTCTTTAAATACAATTAAAAGTAAGCATAAACTTTCTAGAGATACTGTTTTAACTGCTTTTAATGAGTTGAAAAATCGCGGAATTATTCACTCTATTGTAGGAAAAGGGTATTATGTTTCTACAGAAAATATCGCAATTCAGCAAAAGGTGTTTTTACTTTTTGATGAGTTAAATTCATTTAAAGAAGATTTGTATAATTCATTTCTTCAACAATTAAGTAAAAACATTCAGGTAGATATTTTTTTTCATCATTTTAATACAACTATTTTTGAAAAGTTAATTAATGATAATAATGGTGATTATAGTTATTATGTAATTATGCCTGCAAACCTAAAAAATACAGAAAAAGTAATACAGAATTTACCAGATGATAAAGTATATATTTTAGATCAGGTGCAAAAGGGCTTAGAAAAGTACCCTGCAGTGTATCAGAATTTTGAAAAAGATGTTTTCGAAGGGTTATCATCTGTTTTAATGAAAATTATAAGTTATAAAAAAATAATTCTATTGTTTTCAGAAGAAAAACAGCCTAAGGGGATATTAGATGGTTTTTTACGGTTTTGTAATCAATTTAACATCACTTTTGAGGTAGTTTCTTCTATAAAAAATAGAACCCCAGAAAAAGGAGAGGTTTATGTTCTTTTAGAGGATAAAAATTTAATAAGAATCATAAAAAAAATCAAAGAAACAAGTTTGGTTTTAGCCAAAGATATAGGCGTGATTTCTGTAAACGATACCTTACTTAAAGAAGTAGTTGAAAATGGTATAACAACAATTTCTACTGATTTTAATTTAATGGGAGAACAATTGGCAGAAATGATAGTGAACAATACACCTCAAAAAATCGAAAATCCTAGTCGTCTAATCTCAAGAAAATCTATTTAAATGTACAAGATTAACACCATCACAGAAAACGGAATGCGTATTATAGAATTGGTAAACGCATCTAAAACCACATCAGCAAAAATTAATCTAGACCAAGGTGCGCGTTTACAAGAACTAAAATTTAATAACATTTACCTTATTAAAGAGCAAGAAGGCTTTGATTATGCAACTTCATATGCATCTTCTTTATTGTTTCCCTTTGCAAGTAGAATTAAAAATGGAAAATATTCATTTCAAGGAGAAGAATTTCAATTTGAATGTAATGACGGTAATAATGCTTTACATGGTTTGGTATACAATAAAAAATTTGAGCTTTTTGAGCCAGAGGAACATAAACACTGTTGCTTTGCAACCTTTAATTATTTTGAAAAAGAGAATAGTAAAGGTTTTCCTTTTCCTTACTTTTTTTCAGTAACCTATACGCTTTTTGAAGATAAACTAGATGTAAGTATTAGTGTTCAAAATAAAGGTGAATACGCGTTTCCTTTTACCTTAGGATGGCATCCATATTTTAATTGTGATGATTTTGAAAATAGTTTTTTAACTTTTAAAAGTAATAAAAGAGTTGAATTTGATGAGAATTTGATTACAAAAGAGATTGTCGCCGAAACTACACCAGAGGTGTTTGAATTAAAAGATAAACAACTAGACGATTGTTTTGTTTTAGATGATAATAAAGTGGAGTTTACAACACCTGCTTACAAAGTAGAAATTACACAAAACTCCGAAAATAGTTTCCTGCAACTTTATACACCAAAAGATGTGCCTGTAATTGCTATAGAACCGATGACAGGTATTTCCAATAGCTTTAACAATAAAATAGGTCTTAATGTTTTAGAACCGCATAAAAACTACTCTCTTAAATGTAGTGTTAAATTAATTAACTAATAAGTAATATACAATGAGTGCAACATTAATTAAAGATGTAAAAGAAAAATTTATCCAAACGTTTGAAATGCAACCTCTGTTGGTTTTTTCACCAGGAAGAATAAATATTATTGGAGAACATGTAGATTATAATGGTGGGTTTGTTTTTCCTGCTGCAGTAGATAAAGGTATTGCAGCTGCTATACAAAAAAGTAATAGTGGTAGCTGTACTGCAATTGCTTTAGATTTAGATAGTACAATTGATTTTGAATTGGATAAATTAAAACCTTCTAAAGAGGGTAGTTGGGAAAACTATGTCTTTGGTGTTGTTGCAGAAATTCAGAATAGAAATAAAGTTGTGGGCAATTTTAACATCATTTTTAAAGGAAATATTCCTGGTGGGGCAGGCATGTCTTCTTCTGCGGCTTTAGAAAATAGTGTTGTTTTTGGTTTAAATGAATTGTTTGATTTAGGACTAAGTAAAAGAGAAATGATTTTAATTTCTCAAAAAGCAGAACACAATTATGTAGGGGTAAATTGTGGAATTATGGATCAATATGCAAGCATGTTTGGCATAGAAAATAATGCGTTGTTATTAGATTGTAGAACCATAGAAGCCAAACCTTATGAAATTGATTTTAAAGATCATCAACTTATATTAATCAACACCAATGTAAAACACAGTCTTTCTGATAGTGCTTATAATGATAGAAGATCGGCTTGCGAAAGCATTGCAAAATTGTTAAATATAGAAACTTTAAGAGAGGCTACTGAAGCAGATTTAGAAAAAGTTATCGACCAAGTTACTCCAGAAAATTACCAGAAAGCATTATTTGTAATTCAAGAAATTGAACGAACGCAAAAAGCTGCAAAAGCCATAGAAGATAATGATTTGGAAAAACTAGGGGCTTTGATTTATGGCTCGCATAATGGTTTGCAACATCAATATAAAGTAAGTTGTAGCGAGTTAGATTTTTTAGTAGATCAAGCAAAAAAGAACAAAAGTGTTTTAGGTGCTAGGATGATGGGTGGTGGCTTTGGTGGCTGTACCATTAATTTAATTGCTAGAGATGAGGTAAAAGCATTTGCTGAATCAGCATCTAAAGCATATAAACATAAATTTGATAAAGAGTGTTCTGTGTATTTTATTGAATTGGCAGAAGGAACACATATTGTACAATAAACAATCAACGAGAAAATAGTATAATGGAAAATACAAACTTACAAGATTATTCTCATAAGAGATTTAATATTTTAACAGGAGAATGGGTATTGGTTTCTCCACATAGAGCAAAACGCCCATGGCAAGGTCAAAATGAGGAAGTTTCTAAAGAACAAAGACCTTCTTACGATGAAAAATGTTACCTCTGTGCAACAAATACAAGAATTAGTGGAGATGTAAATCCTGATTATAAAGACGTTTTTGTGTTTACAAACGATTTTGCGGCGCTACAAAAAGATTCGCCAACGTTTAATGTAAACGACGGATTATTCAAAGCTCAAAGCGAAACTGGTATTTGTAAAGTAATCTGCTTCAGTCCAGATCATTCTAAAAGTTTGGCAGAAATGAAAGTAGAAGATATTAAAAAAGTAGTACACGCTTGGCAAAAAGAATATACAGAATTGGGTAAAAATGAGATGATTAATTATGTGCAAATTTTTGAAAACAAAGGTGCTGTAATGGGTTGTAGTAATCCACATCCTCATGGACAAATTTGGAGTCAATCTACCTTGCCCAATGAAGTAGAAAAGAAAGATACTCAACAGTCAAAGTATTTTGCAGCGCAAAATCGCAGTCTTTTAGAAGACTATCTAAAGCAAGAAATAGCGGCTAAAGAAAGAATTATTTTTGAAAATGAAGATTTTGTGGTGTTAACTCCTTTCTGGGCTGTTTGGCCTTTCGAAGTTATGATTGCGCCTAAAAAGCAACAGAAAAGTATTTTAGATTTATCTGATGAAGGCGCAAAAAACTATGCAGAAGCAATTTCTGCAATTACAAAAGCTTACGATAAATTGTTTAATACGTCTTTCCCTTATTCAAGCGGAATTCATCAAGCACCAACAAATGGCGAAGATAATAGTCATTGGCATTGGCACATGAGCTTTTATCCACCATTATTAAGAAGTGCAACCGTTAAAAAATTTATGGTTGGTTATGAAATGTTTGGTACACCTCAAAGAGATATTACAGCAGAAATAGCAGCTAAAAGGTTAAAAGATTTAATATAAAACGCTTTTAATAGAAAAAGGTGTCAATTTTGTTTCGTAATAGGGCAGTTTTACTGTAAAATGCAGGGAATCAAAATAAAAAAATGAATGTAGATAAATGATAAATTTTATATATTTTTAAGTGATTTGATTATTTCTATGAAAATTATTTAATAAAATTTTAGAATTTAATTTTATTTCGTAAAAATCAGTAAACTTTTGTAATAATATTTGTGTATCTGAATTTAATCTTTAGATTTGCCTCTATAAACAAGAACAACCAATGTTAAATAACAACTATACTCGTTTCTTTTTTTACTTTTATTTTTACAATAAGAGAAGAGGCTTTGTATGTTGTTAAGAAACATTCATAATATATAAAGTCTCGAATTTAATTCGAGGCTTTTTTTTTGATATAATATCTCAAAATAAGTTGAACAGAACAATCGCAATACAAGGAGCAGAAGGCTCAAACCATCATAAAGTTGCTCGCGACTTTTATGGATCTGAAATCCAATTAAAAGAATGCATGTCTTTTGATGATTTGGTAGATAGTCTGTTAGATAAAACTGCAGATTTAGGAGTTATGGCTTTAGAAAACACTATAGCAGGTTCAATAATTCCGAATTATGCTTTAATAGATAAGTATAATTTACACATTACAGACGAAGAATATTTAAATATTCATCATCATTTAATGGCGTTAAAAGGGCAAAAAATAGAAGATATAAAAGAAGTTTGGTCGCATCCAATGGCACTGTTACAATGCAAAGAGTTTTTTAAAAAACATCCAAGTATTAAATTGGTAGAAGATGTAGATACTGCAGAAGTTGCCAAAAGAATTGCCAAAGAAAATTTAACAGGTATTGCAGCAATTGCCCCAAAAATAGCGGCAGAAATTTTTGATTTAGAGGTTTTAGAAGATGAGCTACAAACCATAAAAGACAATTCTACACGTTTTGTAATTGTACAAACAAAAGAACCAATTCGTAATGAGGCCGTAAATAAAGCATCTTTAAAATTTCAATTGAATCATAAAAGAGGAAGCTTAGCAGCCATTTTAAATGTGTTAAGCGATTGTAAAATGAATTTAACAAAAATTCAATCTTTACCAGTAATCGAAACTCCTTGGAAATATTCCTTTTTTGTTGATATTACTTTTGATGATTTTAAAGATTACAAAAAAGCAGAAGCTGTTTTACAAATAATGGCAGAAGAATTTAAAGTATTAGGAACCTATAAAAATGGTAGGCTTAAGCCGAATTCTGAACTCGTTTTAGAATCTAAATAATTGAGTATGATACAACCAGCCAAAAGATTAGATACAGTACAAGAATACTATTTTTCTAAAAAATTGAGAGAAGTAAGAGGTTTAGCTGCTGCAGGAAAACCAATCATTAATATGGGTATTGGCTCTCCAGATTTGCAACCACCAACACAAGTTTTAGAAGCAATTTCTAATAGTTTGGGTGATACAAGTGCGCATAAATATCAATCTTACCAAGGTTTACCAGAGTTAAGAAATGCAATTTCAGATTTCTATAAAGATAAATTTTCTGTAGCTTCAAATCCAGAAAATGAAATTTTACCTTTAATGGGAAGCAAAGAAGGAATTATGCATATTTCTATGGCTTTTTTAAACGAAGGCGATAAAGTGTTAATTCCTAATCCTGGTTATCCAACTTACACATCAGTAACTAAACTAGTAGGTGCAGAACCTCTTTTTTATAATTTAAGTGATGAAACTAATTGGCAACCAAATTTTGATGCTTTAGAAAATGAAGATTTATCTGATGTAAAATTGATGTGGGTAAATTATCCGCACATGCCAACAGGTACAGATGCAACATTAGAAACGTTTGAAAAATTAGTAGCTTTTGGTAAAAAACACAATATTTTAATTGTTAATGACAACCCTTATAGTTTTATTTTAAATGATAACCCTATCAGCATTTTACAAGTTGATGACGCAAAAGACATTGCTTTAGAATTAAATTCTTTAAGTAAAACTTTTAATATGGCTGGTTGGAGAGTGGGTATGTTATTAGGAAAATCAACATACATCAACGAAGTTTTAAAAGTAAAATCTAATATGGATTCTGGTATGTTCTACGGAATTCAAAAAGGAGCCATAGAAGCCTTACAATTATCTGATGATTGGTTTTTATCGCAAAACAAAATTTACGAAGAACGAAGAAAATTAATTTGGCAATTGGCAGATAAATTAGAGGCAACCTACAGTAAAAATGCGACAGGTTTATTTGTTTGGGCAAAAATTCCAGAAGGAAAAAAATCTGAAGAAGTAACTGATAAAGTGTTGTATGAGAATGATATTTTCATTACTCCAGGAACTATTTTCGGAAGTCAAGGAGAAGGATACATTCGTTTTTCATTGTGTGTAACTTCAGAAATAATTAAAGAAGCAATAAACAGGTTTTAAAACTCCTGCAAGGTTTCCAAAACCTAGCAGGTATATAAATACTAAAAAAAAAACTAAAAGGTGTCAAAAACCTTGCAGGATTAGAAATAGAAATGAAAAATATATACATGATTGGTATTGGTTTAATTGGTGGTAGTTTTGCCATCGATATTAAAAACCACAATCCAGAAGCTGTCATTCACGGAATTAGTAGAAAAGACGAAACCCTAAATAAAGCTTTAGAGTTAAATTTAATAGACAAAAAAGCAACCCTAGACGATTTAGAAAATGCAGATCTTGTAATTGTGTCTATTCCTGTAGATGCTACTGTAAAATTACTACCAACAATTTTAGATAAAATATCAGATAATGGTTTGGTTGTAGATGCAGGTTCAACAAAAGAGGCAATTTGTAAAGTGGTTGAACATCATCCAAAAAGACGTAATTTTTTAGCAGCACATCCAATTGCAGGTACAGAAAACTCTGGGCCAACAGCAGCCATTTCTGGCTTATATAAAGGGAAAACGAACATTATTTGCGAAGTAGAAAAAACAACTTTTAAGTTGCAAGAAAAAGCTTTAGAACTTTTTAGAGCGCTTGGAATGCGTATTAGATATATGGATCCTGTTTCGCATGACAAGCATATTGCGTATGTTTCGCACTTATCGCACATTAGTGCATTTATGTTAGGTAAAACAGTAATCAATAAAGAAAAAAACGAACGAGATATTTTCGATATGGCAGGTTCAGGATTTCAATCTACAGTACGTTTGGCAAAAAGTTCGCCAGCAATGTGGACTCCAATTTTTGAACAGAATAAAGAAAATGTAATAGAAACATTAGAAGAATACATCAACAATTTACAAAATTTTAAAACGTTGATGGAACAAGATAAATTCTCCGAAATTTTTAACGAAATGGAGAACACCAATTATATTAAACAAATTTTAAACGGCATAAAATAAGAAGCCACAATCGTTGAGTATCAAGTTAAGAGTACGTATGTCATTCTGAGCTTGTCGAAGAATCTCAACACAAATTAATTATTAAAATGAAAAATACAAAAGAATTAAGAGCATGGTTGGATGATATGAATTTAACACATCCACTAGTAATAGCAGGGCCTTGTAGTGCAGAAACCGAAGAACAGGTTTTAAAAATAGCACACGAATTAAAAGATTCTGATGTAAATTATTTTAGAGCCGGAATTTGGAAACCTAGAACAAGACCAGGAAATTTTGAAGGTGTTGGCGCTTTAGGTTTAGGCTGGTTAAAAAAAGTAAAAGAAGAAACAGGTATGAAAACCTGTACAGAAGTTGCAAATGCAGCACACTGTAAATTAGCTATTGAGAACGATGTAGATTTACTTTGGATTGGAGCTCGTTCTACAGTATCTCCTTTTATTATGCAAGAAATTGCAGATGCTTTACAAGGAACAGACAAAATTGTTTTGGTAAAAAATCCAGTAAATCCAGATTTAGCTTTATGGTTAGGTGGCATAGAAAGATTATATACTGCAGGAATCAAAAATTTAGGAGCAATTCACAGAGGATTTTCTACATACGATAAATCAAAATACAGAAACAATCCAAACTGGCAATTGGCAATCGAATTCCAAGATAAATTTCCAGATTTACCATTAATTTGCGATCCATCACACATTACAGGTAACAGAGAAATGATTCAAGATGTTTCACAAGTTGCTTTAGACTTAAACTTCGATGGTTTAATGATCGAAACACACTGGGATCCAGAAAATGCTTGGTCAGATGCAGCACAACAAGTAACACCAACAAAATTGAAATCAATTATGGAGGAGTTAAAAATTAAGAAAACTACAGAAACAGCCTCTAGTTACAGAGAGCCTTTAGAAAACTTAAGAGCACAAATTAATGTGGTAGATGACCAATTAATTGAGTTGTTAGGCAAACGTATGGATGTTGCAGATAAAATCGGAGAATTAAAGAAAGAGCAAAATGTAGCTGTTTTACAATCTAGACGTTGGAACGAAATTCTTGGAAACATGGTTTTAGAAGGAACAAGCAAAGGTTTAAGCGAAGAATTTGTTTTAAAAATGTTTAAAGCCATTCACCAAGAATCTATCAATCATCAAGAAAAAATTATCAATGGATAATTTAAATTCTACAATAAAAAAAACCGCCTATAGGCGGTTTTTTTTATTGTAGAATATTTTATTGAATGGAGAAATCAAATACAGATTGATTTGTTCTACCTTCTGGTACACGTCCTTGATAAATAAAACAATATTCACCAGGCTCTAAGTTAGTAGTTACTTTAAATTTATTACTTTCCATTTCATCTATTGTAAAAGGTATTGCGTTTTTAGGATCTATACCATTAGAACTTGAATATGCATTTGATTTTCCTATAACAAGTTCTCTTAAATTTTTTCTGTTCTTAACTTTAAATTTAACAAGAACAAATTCATTAGGAGAAGTGGCAGTTCTAAACCACCAATTTAGAATACCCTCTTGATTACCTTGATTTGTTTGCATATTATCTACATCAGCAATATTAAAAATAAAGACAAATTCCTGCTGACCAGATTGCATTACATTGTTAGATTTAGATTTAGGTAATTGTGCTTTCTTTTTGGCATTCATAAATGATCCAATTAGCTTTTGTGCTGCAGCATTTGAGTTTGTTCCGGAAAATACAGAAGGTTGTATTCGTTTATTTTCTCCATCATTTTTTAAATAATAGATTCCTGTTTTACTTTTTGTATTATGTTTAGATTTCTGCATAATTAGAGACAATAAATCTACAGAAACACCAGCTTCCTTCAATTTAGTTAAAGCTTCTATAGATGCATCAAACTTTACATTAGAAGAATTAATTTTATCAATAATTGTGTTATCATCAAACCCTAATTGTATCATTTGTACAATAGATTCATTTGTTACCAGGTCTTGTGAAAAAGTTGTTAATGTTAAAAATAGTAAGATTGTTGTAAATAAATTTTTCATAATTGTGAATTTTTTTTTTCAAAACTAATTTTTTTAAGTTTTTTTTAAAAAACAAAGTTGTTAAAAAAAATGTTAAAATTAAATGTAAAGTGATTATATTCAGGTGTTTGATGTTTGAGCTTCTTAAAACCTATGTACTAAAATTAGGTTTTCAGGTTCAATGCTAAATTATCATAGCAATCACCTAAAATTAAGTTTACTTAAAATCAAACCTTTTAGTTTTAACTATAATCGCTATATTTTTATCATAATGAATATTTAAGTTGTAATTTAAATAATTTCTCTTAAATTAATTTTAATTCTGCATCTTTGTATTAATGACAGGAATCGTATACAAATCCACAGGAAGTTGGTATCAAGTAAAATCTGAAGAAGGAGTTTTTTATCAATGTAGAATAAAAGGGAAATTCAGAATAAAAGGGATTAAAAGTACCAATCCTATTGCTGTTGGCGACAAAGTAGTTTTTGATCTCGAACAAAAAGGAGACGAAAAAACGGGTGTCATCAAAAAAATCTTAGACAGAGATAATTTTATTGTACGTAAATCTGTAAATCTTTCTAAGCAAACACACATTATAGCTGCAAATTTAGATTTGGTTTTTTTAATGATTACCATTAATAATCCACCAACATTAACAGCGTTTATAGATCGTTTTTTAGTAACAACTAGAGCTTACAGAATACATACTATTTTAATTTTTAACAAGATAGATGCTTACGAAATAGAAGAAAGAGCAGAAATTTTATACCTAAAAGATATTTATGAAGCAATTGGCTATACATGTATAGAAGTTTCAGCTACACAAAATAAAAATGTAGATAAGGTTAAAGAATTAATGACTGGTAAAACCTCTATGTTTGTTGGTCATTCAGGTGTAGGTAAAACAACTTTAGTAAATGCAATTGAGCCAAATTTAAATTTAAAAACAAAAGAAATTTCTTATCAACATCAACAAGGACAACACACTACAACCTTTGCAGAAATGTTCGATTTAAGCTTTAATGCTAGAATTATTGACACTCCAGGTATTAAAGGTTTTGGAGTGGTTGATATGGATAAATACGAATTAGGCGATTATTTTCCAGAGTTTTTTGAATTAAAACAATACTGTAAATTCAATGATTGTTTGCATTTAAAAGAACCACAATGTGCTGTAAAAGCAGCTTTAGAAGACGAAGAAATTTCGTGGTCTAGATATAGAAGCTATCTTCAAATTTTAGAAGGCGAAGAAGAAACAGAACATTATAGAACCGATATTTGGAACGAAGAAGAGGATTAGTCCATTTGTGTTTTATATATCTATCCAAATAAATAAGACTTGTAAATAGTTTTCTTTAAAAAACATTTGTAAGTTTATAAAATAAAGTCTTAAAGAATCTAAAAGTAAAAGTCCCCTTTGGGGATTTAGGGGAATGAAAGTAGTTTTACAAAGAGTATCAAAAGCAAGTGTTACCATTTCAGATAAAAAAGTAGCCAACATCAAAAATGGGTTGTTGGTGCTTTTAGGTATTGTAAATGAAGATACCCAAGAAGATATTAATTGGTTGATTCGTAAAATTACAAACCTTCGTATTTTTAATGATGACAATCACGTGATGAATTTATCTTTAAAAGACATCTCTGGAGAAATTATTGTGGTAAGTCAGTTTACCTTGCAAGCATCAACCAAAAAAGGAAACAGACCTAGTTATATAAAAGCTGCAAAACCACAGGTTGCTATACCTTTGTATAAAGATTTTGTAACATCACTGCAAAAAGAAATTACCACAAAAGTTCAAACAGGCGAGTTTGGTGCAGACATGAAAGTTGAGTTGTTAAACGATGGTCCTGTAACTATAATCATTGACTCTAAAAACAAAGAATGATCTTTGCTTTGTTAATTTTGTATTAAAAAACAGTAAAAATACTTTCCACGGAAAATAAATTACATATATTTGCCATGGAAAATAAATTCGAAAACAATTCAAATTAAAAAACATGAAAAAATTAGTTTTATCATTAGTAGTGCTTGCATCAATAGTAATTGCATGTAAGGGAGAGAAAAAAGAAAAAGCTGTAGAAACTAAAGAAGAGGTTAAAGTAGAGGCAAAAATTTCAGATTTAAATAATGTAGATACAGCAGCATCAGTTTTAAACTGGAAAGGAACTAAGCCCACAGGTTCTCATAATGGATCAGTAATGATTAAAGATGGTGATTTATTAGTAGAAGATGGTAAAGTAACTGGTGGTGAATTTGTAATTGATATGAGTTCTATAAAAGTATTAGATATTCCTGCAGATAATGAAGGTAATGGTAAATTGGTTGGACATTTAACAAGTGCAGATTTTTTTGACGTAGCTACATATCCAACATCTAAATTTGTAATTACAAGTGTAGAAGATAAAGGAGATAATATTCATGTAACTGGTAATTTAACCTTAAAAGATGTTACAAAAAGTATTACAATTCCTGCAACAGTTTCTACAGAAGGTGGCGTAACTACTTTTGAAAGCGAAAAATTTATGGTAAATAGAGCAGATTTTAATGTAAAATATGGTTCTAAATCATTTTTCGATAATTTAAAAGATAAATTTATCGATGATAATATGGAGTTATCTTTTGTAGTAAAAACTAAAGCGTAATCTAATAAGTACTTATACTATGACACTAAAAAAAGCATCAAGACCTTGTGGATGTGGATTAACATCAGATCCTAATGGAAATTGCGATGGTTCACACGCAAACAAATAAAGAAATTTTTTCTTAATTATTAACCCAAAACTTTTTGTTTTGGGTTTTCTTTTTTAATTTTTATAGCTATTATCGAACTTAATTGTTTATCAACAAAATATGCAACACAGCTTTTCATATCAATAGTGCTATTTATCATAAAGAAATTAAACGTAAAAATTATTTTTAAAAACTGTAAACTTTATCATCATCATAAATAAACTACTATCAGAATAAAAAAATACTTAAAATTGAATTTTTGTAACATCAATTTTGTTAAACTTGATGAATTTATGTAACCTAAAAAAGTGTTTAATTCAATAAATTACATTTATTTAAGCGTTAAATAACCTTATAAAACAAGAAATTTTGCAATCTTTGTAATACTTATTTAAGTTTACGATTAATCTTAAAGATTTTACAGTTTTAAACTATCAATTATGAAAATACTAGTACATATAGCAAGAATCATAGTAGGTGCCTTATTTATTTTTTCAGGTGCTGTAAAATTGGTAGATCCAATTGGTTCTCAATACAAATTCGAAGAATATTTTTCTGAAGGCGTTTTAAATTTAGAGTTTTTAATTCCGTTTGCTTTAATATTTTCTATTATTCTCATCATAGCAGAAATTGTTTTAGGAGTTGCTTTGTTAGTGGGCTGGAAACCAAAATTAACCGTTAATAGTTTAAAAATTATTATTCTAATATTTCTGTTTTTAACTTGGTATTCTGCTTATTATAATAAAGTTACAGACTGTGGTTGTTTTGGTGATGCCATCAAACTACAACCTTGGGAAACGTTTTATAAAGATGTATTGCTAACGGTTTTAATATTTTTCATTGGGTTCAACATCAAAAGGGTTAAGCCTATTTTTTCAAAAAATAACAATGGTTTACTTGTATTTTTATCTTTAGTAATTTCTTGTGGCATAACGTATTACTCGCTAGCACATTTGCCAATTATCGACTTTAGACCCTATGCAATTGGCAAAAATATACCTGAAGGAATGGAGTATAAAGACGATGGAGAAATACCACCTGTGCACGATTTCTTTTTAGAGGATGCACAGAACGACCTAGCGCCTCAAATTTTAAAAATGGATAAAGTCATTTTGGTGATTATGTCTAGTTTAGAAAAATCGGAATACGAGGCTTTTCCTGAAATTAAAAAATTAGCAGATAACGCTATTGCAAAAGGTTATAAAATATATGGAGTTTCTGCATCATTTTCGGACATCATTCAACTTACAAAAAACAAGTTTCAACTTCCTTTTGAAATCTTATTCTGTGATGAAACCACTCTAAAAACAATGATAAGAGCAAATCCTGGTATATTGATTTTAAAAAATGGAACAGTTACCGAAAAGAAAAACTGGACAGATATTGATGATATAGAACTATAATGAAAAGTTTATTATTCGTTTTTATTGGTGGTGGTTTTGGTAGTGTTTTACGCTTTTTAATTGGTAAATGGCTCAATAATTCAGAAAACGGAATTCCATATGGCACATTTGCAGCCAATATTTTAGGAAGTTTTTTAATTGGGTTTATTTTAGGTTATGCTGCAAAAAGTGATGTGCTTAACCAAAATCATACATTATTATTAGCCACTGGTTTTTGTGGTGGTTTTACCACTTTTTCTACTTTTGCGTATGAAAACCATATCTTTCTAAAATCAGGAGATTTTACTTCTTTTGCCTTTTACACAATTGCAAGTTTTGTGGTTGGCTTTTTGGCTGTTTTTACAGGAATGTATTTGGTGAAATTTATATAAATGTCAGTCGTGTGGATTTATCAAGAATGAATAAATTTGTATCGTGAACAATTAAAATCCTAATAAATGAACGAATTCGTATCTTATGAACCAAAAGAAAATTACGCAATAATTACCATTAATAATGGAAAAGCAAATGCCATTTCTCACGAAGTTATTGAAGGTTTAAATACAAGTTTAGACAAAGCAGAACAAGAAGATAAAATTGTAATTCTTACAGGGACACAAGGAATTTTTTCTGGAGGATTTGATTTAAAAGTGATGACAAAATCACCTGAATCTGCATTAGAGTTGGTTACAAAAGGTTCGCAATTATCATTAAAAATGTTGTCTTTTCCAAAACCAATTATTGTAGCTTGTAATGGGCATGCAATTGCTAAAGGTGCTTTTTTATTATTATCTGCAGATTATAGAATTGGAGTTGAAGGCGATTTTAAAATCGGTTTAAACGAAGTTATGATTGGTATGACAATGCACAATGCAGGTATTGCCATTGCAAAATCACGTTTGTCAGAAGTATATCTAAATAGAGCCGTAAATAATTCAGAAATATTTAATCCAAAGGATGCTGTAAAAGCAGGATTTTTAGATGTAATTGTTCCAGAAGAAGCATTGTTGCCAACTGCAATTAAGGTAGCAAATATGTTTTCTAAATTAAACAAAAAAGCACACGCAACTACGAAGTTAAAAGTTAGAAAACCCCATTTAGAAGCGTTAACAAATGCAATTGAGTTAGATGCAAAAGGAAGTATTTCTATAGATGCCTAATCTAATTTATAAATTGATTATTTTCGCAAGCGATTACACAGTTAAAAAATTAAACAAATAATAAATGAAAGCATATATTTTTCCAGGTCAAGGAGCTCAATTCACAGGAATGGGATTAGATTTATACGAAAAATCACCTTTAGCACAAGAATATTTTGAAAAAGCAAACGATATTTTAGGGTTTTCTATTACTGATATTATGTTCGAAGGTACAGCTGAACAGTTAAAAGAAACCAAAGTTACACAACCTGCAATATTTTTACATTCTGTAATTTTAGCAAAAGTTTTGGGTGATTCTTTTCAACCAGAAATGGTTGCTGGACATTCTTTAGGAGAATTATCAGCTTTAGTTGCAAACGGAGTTTTGTCTTTCGAAGACGGATTAAAATTAGTTTCTAAACGTGCTTTGGCAATGCAAAAAGCGTGTGAAATTGCACCAAGTACAATGGCAGCAGTTTTGGGTTTGGCAGATGAGGTTGTAGAAGATACTTGTGCAGAAATTGATGGAGTAGTGGTAGCAGCAAATTACAATTGCCCTGGGCAATTGGTAATTTCTGGAGAAATTGAAGCTGTTAAAAAAGCCTGTGAATTGTTAACAGAAAAAGGAGCAAGAAGAGCATTGTTGTTACCTGTTGGAGGTGCATTTCACTCACCAATGATGGAGCCAGCAAGAGAAGAATTAGCGGCAGCAATAGAAGCAACTCAATTTAGCGAACCAACTTGTGCAGTGTATCAAAATGTGGTTGCAAAAGCGGTTACAAATCCTACAGAAATTAAAGAAAATTTGATAGCACAATTAACTGCTCCTGTAAAATGGACACAATGTGTGCAAGCAATGATTGCTGATGGTGGTACAGAATTTATTGAAGTTGGGCCTGGTAAAGTTTTACAAGGTTTAATGCGTAAAATTGATAGATCTGTGGCTGCATCTGGCGCAAGTTTAGCAGAATAAATTGTAATAATTGATATAAAAAAAACGAACTTTTTTAAGTTCGTTTTTTTTTGCTTTATATATTTTATGTTGGCTTTAAAATACATTTAAAAATGGAGTTTCATGCCTTCGTGCGTAGCTTTAAAACCTAAATTTTCATAAAATTTTATAGCTCTTGGTCTTTCTTTGTTAGAAGTTAATTGCACCATATGAGCATTTTTTTCTTTTGCTCTGTTTATAGCCCATTCAAACATTTTTTTTCCAATACCAAGTCCTCTTTGATCTGCTCTAATAAATACATTTTCTATTTGGGCTCTTATACCACCACAATAAGAAATGTATTGTAGGTAAGATATTTGCAACGTACCAATAATTTCTAATTTTTTATTTTCTAAAACAATCAATTCTTGGTTTTTATCTGCTTCTATATTTTTAAATGCGTTCATATATGAGTTGGGTAATGGAGTATTAAAATTTTCTCTTTTTTTACCTAAAACATCATCAGCCATCATTTTTACAATGGCAGTAAGGTCTTTTTCTGTTGCTTTTCTATAGTTCATTCTTAGGTTCTTTGTTAATAGTAAAAGTCCTAATTTTTTACTTAAAATTAGGACTTTTTAAAATCGGTATTGTTAAAATTTTAGTTCTTTATTTTTTGTTGCCTTTTGTTTAATAAAACAGGTTCTCCATAACCCAATTCTTTCATTCTTTCTAATTGAGTTTCTGCATCACCAACAACCAACCAAATCATTTTATTAGGATTTACATATTTATTTGCCAAAGCACTAATTTGTTCTTTTGTAATGCTGTTAACAGTGTTTTCTCTGTCTTTTACATAATCTGCACTCCAACCATAATCACTAATATTAGATAGCATATTTAATTTTGCTCTAGAAGTTTCAAAAGCTCTTGCGTTACTTTTTATTAGAAAACTTTTTGTGGTTTCTAAATCTTTATGAGAAAAAGTGGTCGGATATTCTTCTAAAATTTTCTTAACCAATTGTGCAGATTCTAAAGTTACATTACTTCTTACGCCACTAGAAATTGTAAAATCACCTTTGGCTTTTGTACCAGAAAAACCAGAACGAATTCCGTAAGTATATCCTTTTCCTTCACGTAATTCTTGCGTTAAACGAGATGCAAAACCACCACCACCAAGAATATAATTCATAACAGAAGCTGCGTAAAAATCTTTATCTGTTGCAGCTAATGCTGGAGCTCCAAATTGTAAAACAGATTGCTTTGCATTTGGGATATCGTAAAAATAAACGGTTGGTTTGGTTGGTGCTTCTGGTGTTTTGTATTCAGGTATTACAACTTCTTTGGCTTTCCAATTGGTGTTTAATGTTGTTAAAGAAGCTACTACTTTTTCTTTGGTGATGTCGCCTACAACCAACATTTTTGCTACTGATGGAGAAATATAATTGTTGTAATAAGCCTTTAAATCTTCTATTGTAATTTGTTCTACGGATGCCAAACTGCCTAAAATATTTTTAGAACGGATGTTGTTTTTTCCGTAAATCAACTCATTATAAGCGTTTCTTGCCACAGAATTTGGGCTCGCTTCTTGCTGACGTAATCTTGCTATGGTAGCTTTCTTTAATAGATCGAATTCTTTTTCATCAAACCTTGGTTCTAATAAAATTTCTTCTGCCAAAGCTAAGGTTTTATCATAGTTTTTAGCTAAAGTTGTTCCTGTTAAAGTGATGTTTTCAACATCAGAATACACATAAATAGAAGCACCTAATTCTTGAATTGCTTCTTCTAATTCTTTTACAGTTTTTTGCTTTGTACCTTTGTTTAATAAATCAGCAGTTAAGTTTGCCACACCTAATTTATCCATAGATTCTAATAATTGGCCACCATCAATAGTAATATTAAAACGAACCAAGGGTACTTCGTCATTTTCAATTCCAAATACTTTTAAACCATTGTCTAAACTGCTTTCATAAACTTCTGGCACAGCCAAAGACGGAGTTTCTCCATAAGGAGGCTCAATACTTCTATCAAAAGTAGAAGGTGTTTTCTCATAAGTTGCAGCAATTTTTGGGTCGAATTTTTCTTCTGCACCAATTACAATTTGCTCTTCAACAACATCAGCCAAAACAGCTCCTTCTAAAGCAAGTTTAGCTGAGTTTTTAGGCACAAAACTTGTAGCTACATAATTTTTGTTTTTAATATATTGGTTGTAAACTCTCATTACATCTTCTGTGGTAACTGCCAATGTGTTTTTAATATCTTCGGTTACAAATCCCGGATTTCCTGTATAAGTGTTGTAAGATGCTAAACGAGTTCCTTTACCTAAAACACTAGATAAACTTGAGTAAAAACGAGTTTCTTGTCCTGCTTTTATTCTGCTTAAATCTTTTTCAGAAATTCCTTCTGCCTCAAATTTTGCAAAGGCTTTTTCAATTCCTGCTTTTACATCATCTAGTTTTACATTGTTAAAAGCTCTAATTATCAAATGAGTTTCTCCTGCCAATTCAGAAGCATAATTATACATTGTGGTATTTGATGTTAGTTTTAAATCATCAACCAAAACCTGATTTAATGGTGCAGATTTTCCATCAGATAAATACTGAGTTAAAACTTCTAAAGCATAAGAATCTGCATGAAACTGTTCTACACTTGGCCAAGCCATGGTTAATTGCGGTACTCTTGCAAAATTATCTTCGTAATACAAAGACTTTATTTTTGCTACTTTTCCTGGTCTTTTTTCAATTGAAGGAATTTCTTCTGTTCCTCTCGGAATTTCATCAAAATATTTATGTACCCATTTTGTAGCTTGCTCAATATCTATATCGCCAGATAACACTAAAGTTGCATTGTTTGGTACATACCATTTTTTAAAAAATGTTTTTACATCGTCTAAAGTTGCATTTTGTAAATCTTCTAAAGAACCTATGACTTGCCAGTTGTAAGGATGATCTTTTGGATATAAATTTTTACCAATTACATATTGATTATGCCCATAAGGTCTATTATCTACACCCTGTCTTTTTTCGTTTTTAACAACTTGTTTTTCTTTGGCCAAAACAGGATCTGTAACTGTGTTTATAAACCAACCTAATTTATCGGCTTCTGCCCAAATCATTTTTTCTAAACCATCTTTTGGTACCGTTTGTAGGTAATTGGTTCTGTCTCTAGAAGTAGAACCATTTGCGCCAGAACCACCAATTCTTGCACTCATTTTGTCCAATCCGCCTTTGCCTAAATTTTCGGATTCTAAGAATAATAAATGCTCAAATAAGTGAGCAAAGCCAGTTCTGCCTTCAATTTCTCTGGCAGAACCCACATGTACCATTAATTCTACTGCAACAACAGGATCAGATTTATCCACATGAAAAACCACATCTAAACCATTATCGAGTTCAATTTTTTTGTAGTTAATTTTTAATTCTTTTGGATTCTGAGCACTTGTTTGTTCTTTGCTTGTATTACAAGATATTAGGATGGCAAAGAAAACAGATACCATTGCTATTTTTTTCATAAAGGTTTGGTTTAAATTTCTATAAAAGTACTAAATCACTAAAAAATAATACGTTGTTTGATGTTAAAATACAGCCTAAAAACTTAAACTCGCTTGAAGGTGATGTAAGTACGGTTTTTCAAGTTATCAAAAACATATAAAATTAAATATTAAAATGGTAAATATCAATATTTCTAATAATACTTTAGTTAATACAAATGCCCTTTTTTTCTAAAAGCATAAATGATGGAAATAAGATAGTTGCTAATAAAATTAGTATTTCAGAATAATCGTTGTTTTAAAAACTCTTTTTAAGATAAGATAATTTCATATCAACATTTTTATCTTATTTAATTCACTATTAATTAGTGAAATAACATTTATGTTAAATAAATTTTGATAATTCAATATTATTTGTATTTTTGGTAAACCAATTTGGTAAACCAATTTTAAAATAAATTAACTTAAACAATAATTATTAAAACTACCTTATGAAAAAAACATTACTTTTTATAGCGCTAATTACAAGCGCTACACTTTTTGGTCAAACTAACTTAGTTGTTAATGGATCTGGTGAAAATCATGGAAGTTCAAGTGATAATGCAGATGCATTTGATATGACACCAAATAGTAAATTAGATGGAGATGTGGTTAGCCCATATAGATATGATGAAGATAACAATCCTAATGGATGGAACAACACTGCATTAGAAACTTACATTAAAGATACTTATGCAGGAGGCAATAATCCTGATGAACAACCAGGCTCTACAAGTGATGGAGCTTACGTAAATGGAGTTAAAACAAGAGGGTTTAAATTATATGATGATGGAGATGATAGTCCTACAATTACGGCTTCTACAAGACGTTTATATCAAAAAATTACGGTTGAGGTGGGGCAAACCTATGTTTTTTCAATAGATTCAAGGTCTGAAGCTAAAAATGTTCCGTCTGAAATTTTTATGTTAAATGAAGAAATTACCACTGAAGTTGGTTTAGAAAACGGAATATCTGACCCTAGAGTAGATGCGTATTTAGAGGTTACTAATGACTATAATTCAAGTAAAGGAAGCGAAACTGATAATACATTTACAACAAACACTTTAGAGTTTACAGCTAGCACCACAACAGTAGTTGTTTATGTAAGAGCTATGGCAGCGATAAATAAAAGTACTGAGGTTTTTTATGATAATATTAGTTTAATTAAAAAACAAACTGCTTCTGTAGATGATGTCTTTACTTCAAAAACAGCTATATATCCAAATCCAGCAAGTCAATTTGTTAATATATCATCAGAATTAGAAATTAGTAAAGTTGATATTTATAATTTATTAGGTAAAAAAGTAATGAGTACTGATACTTTAAATAATAATGTACTAGAAGTATCTAACCTTTCATCTGGTATATATATGATGAAATTAGTTAGTGGAAATTTAGTTGCTTCAAAAAAACTAATTATAAAATAAAGTAGTATTCTTGAATTAACATAAGAGCTCATATTTTAACGAGTTCTTATTTTTTAAAATTTTAAAATGAAACAATTTCAAACACTTTTATATATTTTACTCATTTCAATTTCTTGTACTCAAGAAAAAGAGGTTGTAATTAATGATGGAAATCAACATCCAAATTTAATTTTAACAACCAAAAGTGTTTCAGAAATTAAATCAAAATTAGGTACAATTCCTGTTTTTGATCAAACCTTATCAGCAACAAAAGCTACAGTAGATGCAGCTATCCAAAAAGGAATAGATGTGCCAATTCCAAAAGACATGGCAGGTGGTTACACGCATACGCAACACAAACTCAATTACGCAAATATGCAAAAAGCGGGAGTTTTATTTCAGTTGTTGGGTGATGAGAAATACGCTATTTATATAAGAGATATGTTATTAGCCTATGCAAAAATGTTTCCTACTTTACCTAGGCATCCACAAATTAGAAGTTATGCCAGAGGTAAGCTTTTTTGGCAATGTTTAAACGATTCTAATTGGTTGGTTTTTACAAGTCAGGCTTACGATTGTATTTATGATTGGTTGCCCAAAGAACAAACCAATTATTTAAATAAAACATTATTTAGGCCCTATGCTGATTTTTTATCCATAGAAACTCCCCAATATTTCAATAGAGTCCATAACCATTCTACCTGGGGCAATGTTGCTGTAGGTATGATTGGTTTGGTTATGGGTGATGATGAATTAATTAACAGGGCTTTATATGGGTTAAATAAAGATGATGTAGATTTATCTGCAAAAGATAATGATGGTGGATTTATATTTGATAAAGAAGGTAAAGCTGGTTTTTTAGCAAATATCGATTCTCCTTTTTCTCCTGACGGATTTTATACAGAAGGTCCATATTATCAACGTTATGCAATGTATCCTTTTTTAATTTTTGCAGAAGCGCTCCAAAACAAAAAACCAGATTTAAAAATATTTGAATATAAAGATGGTGTTTTAATAAAAGCGGTTGATGCTTTGTTAAATTTAACTGATGCAGATGGTGAGTTTTTTCCATTAAATGATGGTCAAAAAGGGATGTCTTACTACACATCATCATTAGTTTCTGCTGTAGATATTGCCTATTATTATGGTAATCAAGACCCTAGGTTGCTGTCAGTAGCAAAAAAACAAGGTACTGTGCAATTAGATGCAACAGGCTTAAAAGTAGCATTAGCTTTAAAGGAAGGTAAAGAAAAACCTTTTGTAAAGGAATCTATGGAATTATCTGACGGATCAAAAGGTGATGAAGGTGGTATTGGAATCTTAAGATATAATAATGATGATGAAACTATGGCCTTGGTGTATAAATATGCAGCACAGGGTTTAAGCCATGGGCATTATGACAAATTGTCTTTTTCGTTATATGAAAATGGCGATGAAGTTTTGCAAGATTATGGATTGTCTCGATTTGTAAATGTAGAGCAAAAAAATGGTGGTGGGTATTTAAAAGAAAATAAAACTTACGCCAAACAAACCATTGCTCATAATACAATAATACAAAATGAAATTTCACATTTTGAATATAAATATGATCTTGGGAGTAAAAATCATCCAGAAAAATATGTTTTTGATGTTTCTGATGCAAATTTTCAAATAGTTAGTGCTAAAGAAAAGAATGCATATCCAGGTACAGAAATGCACAGAACTATGATTATGGTAAAAGATGAAGACCTAAAAAAACCATTTATTGTAGATATTCATAAAGTACAAGCTAACAAAAAAAACCAATACGATTTACCTTTCCATTATTTTGGACAAATTATTTCGACTAGTTTCGATTATAAGATTCCAAATAAATTAAAAACCTTAGGTGATAAATATGGTTATCAGCATGTTTGGAATGAGGGTAGTGGAAAAGCAAACGCAGAAAGCATTCAATTTACCTGGTTAGATAACAGAAGATTTTATACCATAACATCAGCAACTAATAAAAATGATGAACTAATTTTAGCTAGAGTGGGCGCTAATGATCCTGAATTTAACCTACGAAAAGATCCATCAATTATCATCAGAAAAAAGAATACAAAAAATACAGTTTATGCTTCTATTATCGAATCTCATGGAACTTATGATCCTGTTAAAGAAGTAGCAGTTAATGCATATAGTAACTTTTCTAAAATTGAAGTAATACAGGATAATGCCAATTACACAGCGTTAAGAATACACTTTAAAGAAGGAAAAGAAAAAACAATTATACTATCTAATTTAGATAGTAGTCAAAGTAAACAACATTCATTAAAGATAAACAGTAAGAGCTATAGTTGGAAAGGTTCTTATTATTATAAATAAAGGTAAATTTAAAAATATGAAACGATTTAGCGAAAAGTATATCATTACAAAAGATATGGAATGGGAAAAACTTGGTGGAGGAGTATCAAGAAAGTTCTTAGGGTATGATAATCAAATTATGATGGTTAGAGTAAAATTTGAAGAAGGTGCTTTGGGGTCTCCACATCAACATTTTCATACACAAGCAACATTTTGTGTTTCTGGTAAATTTGAATTTGAAATTGATGGTGTTAAACAAATAGTAGAAGCAGGAGATGGTGTTTATATAGAGCCAAATTTATTGCACAGTGCAGTTTGTTTAGAAGAAGGAGAGTTAATAGACACTTTTAGCCCAGTTAGAGAAGATTTTTTAAGTGGTGATGGTGTATCTTATTTTGGCGATAAAGAGTCGTAATACATCACAATATAAATTACAATTTATTTTGTAATCTTATAAGGTAAACAAAAGCCTAAGTTTCTTAAAATTTTAGGTGTTCTTAAGCTTAAAATTTTAAAAAGCGGGGCCTTTTTTTTGTTTAAACTATAGGTAAAGCACTGCTTTAAGAAATAATTAACAAAATGCTTTTCTATGAAAAAAAATAGCTATATATTTGGTAAACCAATTTGGTAAACCAATTTTTTAACAGTAAACAATAAGAAAAGGTAATTTTTATTTCCTAAAATCAAATTAATTATTTTGATAAAATCTAAAGTCTGTTTTACAACAAACAGGCTTATTTAAATCAGTTAACTATGAATTTAAAAATTAAATCAGTATTCTTTTTATTGCTTTTTTTGTGTTCTGCAGTGCAGGCGCAAGAACAGGTAGTTTTAAAAGGAACTGTAACCTCGCAAGCGGATGGAGAACCTATTTTGGGCGCGAGTGTTATGGTTGTAGGTACTACAAGAGGTACAAGTTCAGATTTTGATGGTAACTACATTTTAAAAGTAAAAAAAGGAGAAATCATTCAGTTTTCATATTTAGGCTTTAAGACTAAAGTGATTACTTTTAACGGACAGAAAACATTAAATGTTGCTCTAGAAGGCGATACTAGCGTTTTAGATGAAATTGTAATTGTTGGGTATGGAGATCAAAAGAAAAAAACAGTAACAAGTGCTTTAACAAAAGTTACTGGAGAAGATCTTCAAAAACAATCTGTAGCAAGGGTTGAAGATGCCTTAAGAGGTAGGGTTGCAGGTTTAAGAATTCAAACTGTAGCTTCAGAAGCAGGTGGGGATCCAAAAATAACTTTAAGAGGTCCTGGTTCTGTAACAGGTTCATCATCACCATTAATTGTGGTAGATGGTATTGTGTTGGGTACAGATGCAGATATTTTAGCTACGATAGATAATAATAATATAGAGTCTTTAAGTGTTTTAAAAGATGCTTCTTCTGTAGCTATTTATGGTTCTAGGGGTGCAAATGGTGTTATTTTAATAAATTTAAAGAAAGGTGTTGTTGGTAAAACTGTATTTTCGTACAACTCATTTACAGGGTTTAAGTATGCTGATAATAATGACAATTTTAATACGTCTATAGCAGATGAAAGATCTAGATTAAATGGTCTTAAAAGTACTGTAGATGCAATATCGCCAACTAGTATCAACTACGACAGAATTACAGGAGATTATAATACTGCTTATGCAGAGCTAGAAGCAATGGAATTTATAGCTTCTTTAGGTGGTGGAGAGAAAAATTGGCAAGACGAAATTTTTGAAGGTGGTTTTATTCAAAGTCACTCATTTGCTGCAAGAGGTGGTACAGAATCAACAAGCTATTCTGCTTCTATAGGTTTTCTAGAAGACCAAGGTATTGCTTTAAAAGATAATTTTACAAAGTATAATGCTCGTGTAAAAATTGATAGCAAATCGAAAAACAAAAAAATTAAATATGGTGTTAATCTTCGTGTAAATTATAACGATCAAGAAAGATTACCATCAAGATTTACAGATCCTTTAAGACAAATGGGGCATGTGCCTTTATATTTAAATGAAGATCATTTAGATTATGTAACTCAGTTTTCTACAGCTGTTGGAACTTCAACAGATGCTGGTAAATTATTCGAAAATTTAGGGGTAGGTAGCTATGGTTTTTCAAGAGCTTTCGATCACGTATTTACTGTAGATCCAGCAAATCCAACCTCTATTTTAAGAGATCCTAATACAGGGTTGCCAGTAGTTAGTCCACTAACTTCTGGTGGTTTAACTTTGTCAACAACCAAAAATGTGCATCCTTTAGTGCACTTTTTAGAAAGAGAACGATTAAAAAAGAAATTAGCACTAAACGCATCGTCTTACATAGATTTTAAATTAGCAAAAGGGCTGAATTTTAGACAAGTAATTTCGGGTGTTTTTAGACACAATAAATCAACAGAAGCAGATTTTTTATACGGTCAAGAAAATAGAGATCAAGAAGCATATCGTTTAGAAAGAAGAGATGAGTTAAATCAGTACGCATTCGAATCTACCTTAAAATATAAGAGAGAGTTTGGGAAGCATAATTTCAATTCGGTTTTAGGTTTTGAGTACACAGAAAGAAATTTTTACAGACAAGAATCTGAAGCGGTTGGTTACACCAATGATTTTAATGATAATATTGCCTTAGCTGACGGAGGAACAACATACACAGATAATGGTATGGATAAATTGGTTTCTTATTTTGGTAGGCTAGATTATAATTATGATGAAAAATATATTTTACAGGCAGTTATTCGTAGTGATGCAAGTACAAGATTTGGGTCTAATTCAAGAACAGGTTACTTTCCTTCTGTAACTGCAGGTTGGGTAATGTCTAGCGAAAAATTTTTAGAAGATAACGAGTTTATTTCTTTCTTAAAATTAAGAGCAAGTTATGGGGTTTCTGGATCTAATCAAATATCAAATAATGTTTTTGAATCTTTATACAGATTCGAGGAATCATTTAGTACCATAAGTTACAACAATACTACAGGTGTTAAAGGGATAACCTTAGCAAATCAAGCATTAGGTTGGGAAAAATTAATAGAATTCAACCCTGGTATAGATGCTACTTTTGGTAGAGGTTTAGTAAATTTATCAATAGATTATTATACAAGAACTAGTGAAGATTTATTACTTTTTGCTCCAGTTGCAGCAACATATGGTACAGACAATTGGTTACAAAACCTAGGTGAAGTACAAAATTACGGTATGGAAATCGAGTTAAGCTCTAGATTAATATCAAAAGAAAACTTTAGATGGAGTGCCTCAGGACAATTTTCTTTCAATAGAAACGAAGTGAAGAGTCTTGGAAATAATGAGCAAATTATTTCTAGAATAGATCAAGATACTAGACCAACCGAATTTATTGCTAGAGTAGGACAGCCAATTACATCTTTTTACGGTTGGGTATATGATAGAGAAATTCCTTTAGAATGGGTAGACAATCCTTTCAATAGATTTAATAATGATTTTGCTGATGTATATGTAAAAGATTTAAATGGTGATGGAATTATTGATGGCGATGATAGAACAGAATTAGGTAACCCATATCCAGATTTTCAATGGGGCTTTAACTCAGATTTTACTATTTATGATTTTGATGTTTCCTTACAATTCCAAGGTTCTCATGGGGCTGAGGTAAGAGTAGCAGATTTAGATCAACTGTATTATGCAAGTGAATCTGCTGTAAACGAAGTTTCAAACTTTCCTGATAGAGATTTAACAGTACATAGAAGGTTTACAGATGATCATATTCAAGATGCTTCTTTTGTTGCATTAAGAAATGTAACCTTAGGATACACTTTTCCAGAAGCTATAACATCAAAATTAAAGTGTAATAGTTTACGTTTTTATCTAACAGGAGAAAACTTGCTATTCTTTACAGCTAAAGGATATGAAGGGTTTAATCCAGAAGCAGCTGGTCAAACTTCAAACAATGCAAATACACCTTTAACAGCAGGTTATCAAAGAGGAGATGGTCCAGTTGTTAAAACAGTATCAGCAGGAATTAACTTTCAATTTTAATTAATTATGAAAAATATATTAAAAAACAGTATCGTTTGTTTTTCTTTAATGACTTTATTGATAAGTTGTGAGGCAGAATTAGATCTTAGCAATCCTACTGCCCTTTCATTAGAAGAATTATTGCAAACTGACGATGGTTTCATAGCCTTGTCAAACGGAGTTTTAGATGCGTATCAAAAAATTCCCGCAAATGAATTTTATTTAACAGAATTACGGTCAGACAACTCTAGAGCGAATTCAGAAAACGGAAATTTTCCTTTAATTAGTTCTTATAATGTAGACCCTAATAATGGTGATGTAGCCACGTATTATTCGAATAACATGCACACCATTAAGCATGCAAATACAATTATAGATAATCGCTTTTTAGCGCCAGAAAGTCAACAATATACTGTTGGTGAAGCTTATTTTATGAGAGCTTTATGTCATTTTAATTTAGTGAGAGCTTATCAAAATGTGCCTTTTGTAGACAAAGTTTTAGATGTTACAGAGGGTGAAGCTCTACAATACCCGCAATTACCAGAAGCAGAGGTGTATGAAAAAATCATAAACGATTTTAAAACATCTATTGCATATTTAGATGGGGCAACACAAAATAGATATCGTCCTTCAAAAGGGGCAGCAATTTGTTTAGCAGCAAAGGCATATTTAAGTCAACCTAATCCAAACTACACAGAAGCAGAATTGTTACTGGCGTCTGTAGTAGAAAATAATACCGCTTACAATTACAGTTTAATGTATTCAGATAGAGGAGTTGGACAAACAGACGCAGAGCATAATTATAACTTGGTGTTAGATTTTGGTCACGTTTTTGGGAACCAGTTCAATGGTCAGTTATCAGACACTGATGGAACACCTGATGGAAGTTGGACAAATAGTTCTGGCTTAGAAATTAATAATGAGATAATATTTTCTATTCAGTATGATTTAGTGAGCAGTGATAATTACGCAACTAGTGATAGTGGTTTAGATGATCAAGTAGAAACAGATTCGGAATCACACAGCTTTTCAATGACCCTTCAAGGTCCATCCAATGGAGTTAATATTGCAACCAATGAACTCTTACAAGTTTTAACTCCAGAGTTACAACCTGTACGTTTTTACACAACACTAAACCCATTAGAGTATGGTGCGTATCTTTCTGATAATACAGTAGATGTGTTTAATACAAAATTTCCAACAGACGGAGAAATTGGAGACAATGATTGGATAGTTTTAAGATATGCAGATGTATTATTACTATATGCAGAAGCAATTTTAGGAGGAGCTGATTCTACAACAGACCCAAGAGCTATAGATGCATTTAACCAAGTAAGATTAAGAGCAGGTTTAGAAGAAGTTGCTAACCTTACCAAAGAAGATTTATTAGCGGAAAGAAGGTTAGAGTTTGTTTATGAAAACCAACGTTTATATGATTTAATTCGTTTTGGAGAGGCAGATAATGTTTTAAGTCAGTTCTCTACAGCCAACAGTTTAAATTATACAAGTGGAAAAAAATACCTTCCTTTTCCACAAAGAGAAATGGATAATCTACCGAATTTTTACGACCAAAATGACGGATACTAAAATAGCCTAATTATGAAAAAATATTTAATCAATTTAAAATATATAGTGTTAGGGATATTTATATCGCTTAGCGCTTGTGTAGATGATAGTTTACCAGAAGTTGGAGATTTAGAAGACTTTACAGGGCCAACCCCTTTTTATAGTTTTTCTGATGTATCTTCATCACAGTTTGATTGTAACGATGTAGAAATTTTTGCAAATTATGATTTTTACTTTCAAGCAGGATCAAATTTAGCCGTAAATGGTACACAATATCAGTGGGACATTACTCCTTCTGATGGGTTAACGTTAATCAACAAAGATTTGCCAGTTTTAAACCAAACTATCGATGCAGAATTGGCAGCAGTAAGAGCAATTGAAAATGAAATTGCAAAACTAGAATTTAAAATTCCTTGTGAAGGCGATCCAGCTAAAAAAGCAGTTTTAGAAGCGCAACTTGCCGATTTTAAAGCACAGTTACAAGAAGTAAATGATAGCGTTTCAGAAGAAACTCGTCAAAACGTGAGTAACTTAGAAGCACAAATAGCAGAGTTACCGGCTGCAACCCTACAAGATCAAGAGTTAATCTTTTCTTTTCCAAATCCAGGAATTTATACAGTAGGACTTACAGTTACAGACAATTTAGGAAAATCAGAAAGAACAGAAAAATTAATTACAATTAATCAAGCAGTACCAACCATACCCGTTCCAGAAATTGGCGAACCTAGTTTCGAAGACAATAGTTTGTTTGATGGTTCAGGTGATGGTAGAGATTCTTGGAGAGCACCTAGCAGTTCAAGATGGGGTTCTGTTTTTCAAATAAATACAGATAGCAATCCAATAGATGCACCAAATTTACCAGATGGTAGACAAGCAGCTAAATTTCCTGCAGACGGATCTAGAACTGGGTATCAAGAAATTGAAGTTACACCAGGGGCAACCTATGTGCTAACGTATTTTAGTGCATTTGAAGAAGAAACATATGGAGACTTAACAGTTTCTATAATAAAATCAGGTTTAAATGATTTGGCAGAAGCACAATTAGAAGCTAATATTATTGCCTCAAGAACCGATGACAATGTGGGCAGAGTTGATAATGTTTTTAAGAAACATGCTATAACTTTTGAAGCAGGCGAAAATGAATCTGTAGTTATCTTATTAAGAGGTTCTGGTGTAGAGAGTAGGTTAGATGCCTTTGATATAACAGTTAAACAATAAATTGATGCTAAAATTTAATATTATGAATAATTTATCAATTAAAAAATATAAAACAAGCATTTTAGCTTCACTAGTATTAATTATCAGTTTTGTGTCTTGTATTGACAATGGATATGAAGAGTTTGTGCCACCCACAGGTAACATAAACGACATTCAACCAAGTACATTATTTACCACAAGCACAGATTCAGATAATAGTTTAACGCTTATTTTTAGAAGCTATTCTACAGATGCAGAATCATATTTGTGGGATTTTGGAGATGGTAACACATCAACAGAAGCCAACCCAAATTATACTTATGCAACAGGTGGTTTGTACAGAGTAACATTAACTACCACAAGTTCAGATGGTTTAACAGCAACAGCTTCAACAGATGTTGCACCAATTTTTATAGATTATAGTTTTACAGCAATAGATTCTCAGGTAACGTTTTCAAATTCAACAACGGGTGCTAGCAACTTAGTTTGGGATTTTGGTGATGGAGATACATTAGAGTGGGCAGCTGTAGATACTACTTCAGACCCAGATTACAGCCCAGTGCATACCTATAGATCAGCAGAAACTTTTGATGTTACATTAACAGCTACTAATTTTTTAGGAAAAGAATTTACGCTAACAAAAAAAGTAGAAGGTTTAGTATTATCTGCAGTACCAGATTTTACGTTTACTACATCATCGTTAACAGTAACATTTACTGATGCATCATTATTGTCTAAAAATCATAGGTGGAATTTTGGTGATGGAAATACATCAACTGAATTAAACCCAGTACACACTTACGCTGTTAGAGGTACATACGATGTAACTTTAACCACAGAGAATGATGCAGGTGTAGAAAGAACTATTACAAAACCAGTACCAGTTGGTGGTGTTGAGGCCACTTTTAAAGCAATTGTTTTAAATGGTACAGCTAATGATTGGACAAATTCTACTGGAGATAATGCAGACGCTTGGGATATGACACCAAACCCAACCATTAAAGACAACACAGGTACAGAAGTAGATAGTCCTTACAGAGCACTATGGTATAATTCAGAATTAAATGCTTATATAGATGCAACCTATTGTACAAATGAACAACCAGGTTCTACAAGTGATGGTAATAAATTCGGACCAAACGCAGGTGGTGGAAGAGGAGTAAAACTAAGCAATAGTTGTAGAAGGTTATACCAAGTTGTGGCAGTAGAACCAGGTGTAGAATATACATTTACTATAGATACAAGGTCTGAAGCAGAAGGAATAAACACAGAAGTATTTATTTTAAATACAGAAATAACAACAGAAGTAGGTATTATGGATCATATAGATGCGTATTATGATATTACAAACGATTTTAATTCAAGTAAAAGTTCATCTACCAATGATACCTTTACTACTACATCATTTACCTTTAAAGCATCAGCAAATAAAGCTGTTATTTATGTAAGGTCATTAAAAGCAGTAGATAGTAGTAATGAAGTATTTATTGATAATATAGATATTTTAACACCAGGATTCTAAAAATCAAACATTTAACCAAATAATAATTCATAAGTTTCTATTAAATAAATATTTATCTTTGTATAATTTATTTAACCAAACCTAATTATGAAGTTAGAGATACTTACAAAGTCAGATAATTCAGCAATTCAAAAAGATATTATTTCTAAAATAAGAGACTTAATAAACTTTAAGAACTTAGAGCCAGGTGATAAATTACCTTCTGAAAGAATGCTGTCAGATAAATTTCAAGTAACTCGAAGCAATGTTAGAGAGGCAATTCAAAAGTTAGAATTTTATGGGTTATTAAAATCAATACCCCAAAGTGGTACCTTCGTAGCAAATATTGGGGTTATAGCCATGAATGGTATGATTGAAGATATATTAAGATTAGAAGATCCTGATTTTAGATCTTTAGTAGAAACAAGAATTTTATTAGAATTAAAAACAGTAAGACTTGCAGCAACAAGGAGAACTCAAGGTGATTTAGAAAAGATGAGAGAAGCCATGGAAGCTTATGAAAGTAAGGTGTTAAATGGTAAAGATGCAGTTCAAGAAGATTTATTATTTCATCTTGCAATAGCAAAAGCTTCTGGTAACAGCACTATGAATACGTTTATGTTAATCATTACACCAGAAATTATCATCAATTTTCAGAAACATCACATATGTGATGCTGATTTATCTCACAGAGGTATTGCAGATCATAGAGCAATTTTCGATGCTATCGAAAAACAAAATCCGCAGTTAGCAAAACAAAAAATGAAAGATCATTTTAAAGAGCTTTACAACTATTGCTATAATATAGAGTAGCGTTTTGTAAATATTCAAAAAACAGCTTATTTATTTTCTATTACAATAAATTTAAAAAAATATTTTTTTTAGATAGTAGAATTTAATTTAAAAACGTTAAATTTGGTAAACCAAACTGGTAAACCAAAAAAATAATAAATCTTTAGATAATAATAGTATGAAAATTAAAGGATTAAGGTGGTTTATTATTGGGCTTATATTTATAGCTACAGTAATAAATTATATCGATAGAAGTGCTCTAGCAATTATGTGGGGTAGTAATGATCAACCAAATTCGATTTCTGGTTCATTAGATCTTACAAAAAGCGATTATGGGTTAATATTAAATATCTTCATGGTATTTTATGCACTTGGTCAATTATTTTCAGGAAAACTTTTTGATAAAGTAGGTACTAGAATTGGTTACGTAATCAGTATTGGTGTTTGGGGTTTATCTTCATTTTTACATTCAACAGTACGCGGTCTTGTAGGGCTTACTTTCTTTAGAAGTACACTAGGTCTTTCAGAAGCGGGTAACTGGCCTGGAGGTGTTAAGAGTAATGCAGAATGGTTTCCTATTAAAGAACGTGCCATTGCACAAGGTTTATTTAATGCAGGTGCTTCTATAGGTTCTGTAATTGCACCACCATTTATAGCAACACTTTTTGTTGCTTACGGATGGAGAACAACTTTTATGGTAGTGGGGTCTTTTGGTTTAGTTTGGATTATTCCTTGGTTGTTAATCAATAAAGCAGGTCCAAAAAAGCACCCATGGATAACACCAGAAGAACAAAAATATATTGTTGAAGGACAGAGTAAAGCAGATCAAGATGCTACAGAAGAAACTAAAGGTTTAACACTAAAACAGATTTTATCTTACAAAGAATCTTGGGCCATTGTTGTTGGACGTTTTTTCTTAGAACCAATTTGGTGGTTATTTGTAGGTTGGATGCCACTTTATTTAGCAGATGTTTACGGCTTTAATGTAAAAGAGGTTGGTATGTTTGCTTGGGTGCCTTATGTAGGAGCTGCTTTAGGTAGTATTGCTGGAGGATTTGTTTCTGGTAGAATTATTGCAAAAACAAATTCAATAGATAAAGGAAGAAAATTAACCATATTAATTGGTGGTCTAATAATGTTTTTAGGATTAGTTGCAACTGTAATGTTTGGAGATTCTCCAGAGCGTTTTGTGGCAATTGTATTCTTTGTACTTTTTGGTTTCCAATTCGCAATTGGAAATGTACAAACTTTACCAAGTGATTTATTTAGTGGTAAATCTGTAGGTTCTTTAGCGGGTTTAGGAGGTATGATCGGTGTTTTTTCGGTAATATTGATGAACTTTTTAGTACCAATTATACAAGAGAATTTTTCTTATACACCAATTTTTGTTGCCATTGCTGTTTTTGTACCATTAGGCTTAGGGGCAATTTATTATTTCGCAAGAGAAATTAAATCAGTAGAAGATTAAAAACAAACAAATAACAACACAAGTAAAACATTAAGTAAAAATGAGTACAACACAAACAAAAGTAGCAGTAATAACAGGGGCTACAGGCGGTATAGGTTTTGAAGTAGCTAAAAGATTAGGTAAAGATGGCTATACAGTAATATTAAACGGAATAGAAGATGAAGCTGGTGCTCAAAGAGTTGAAGAGTTAGCAGCAGAAGGAATCACAGCATCGTATTATGGTTTTGATGTTACTAAAGAAGAAGAAGTAACAGCAAACATCAATAGTATTGGAGAGAAATATGGTAAAATAGATGTTTTAGTCAACAATGCAGGTGGATTAGGAGGTAGATCTAGATTCGAAGAAATGACCACCGAATTTTACAGATTTGTGATGGCTTTAAATTTGGATTCTGTATTTTTTGCATCAAGAGCAGCCATTCCGTTTTTAAAGAAAGGAGAAAATGCAACAATTATCAATTATACGTCTAATGCAGGATGGAATGCAGGCGGACCAGGAGCAGGAGTTTACGGAACCTCAAAAGCAGGAGTTCATGCCATAACTAGAGCACTAGCAAAAGATTTGGCAGAGTACAATATTCGTGTAAATGCAGTATCACCAGGTACAATTGATACACCTTTCCATGCCCAAATAAAATCAACCAAGCCAGAAGTATTTGCATCTTGGAAAAACAATATTATGTTAGGAAGATTAGGTCAACCAGAAGAGGTGGCTTCAGTAGTATCTTTTTTAGCAAGTAAAGACGCTGCATTCATTACAGCAGAAACCATTCAAATAGGTGGTGGACAAGCATTAGGAATTTAATAATTTTTCTAGAGCAATCTTTCAATTGCTCTAGAAAAATATCAAAATAAATTTACTTACACACTTTATGCTTTAGTGCCATTAACAACAAATATTTACATAATAATCTACTACTTTTTTATGCAGTTCGGTTTTTAGTACTAGCAAAGATGTAGATTATTATAATTTCTATACTAGTGGTTCTTCGTTGTTTTGATTTGCAAATTTATAAAAGGCATTAGTTTTTTGATGTTTTGTAATATTTTTTTCGCAGCCAAAAAGAAACTCTCACCAATAAAATTAAAGCAGGAACTTCTACTAAAGGGCCAATAACACCTGCAAAAGCCTGTCCAGAATTCAATCCAAAAACAGCAATAGCAACTGCAATCGCTAACTCAAAATTATTTCCTGCAGCTGTAAAGGCTACAGACGCTGTTTTGTCATATGCTGCTCCTGTTGCTTTGGTAAAGAAAAACCCAATAATAAACATTAGCGTAAAATAAATCAGTAATGGAACCGCAATTATTATAACATCCATAGGAATTTCTACAATTAATTCTCCTTTTAAAGAAAACATAACAATAATGGTAAATAATAAAGCAATTAGTGTTATTGGAGAAATTGTTGGAATGAATTTTTTCATGTACCAATATTCTCCTTTTAATTTCACTAATACTATTCTACTTACAATTCCCATTAAAAATGGAATACCCAAATAAATCGCCACACTTTCCGCAATTGTTTCTATTGAAATATCTACAATTGCACCTTCGAAACCAAAATAAGGTGGAAGAACAGTAATAAAAATCCACGCATAAAAACTGTATGCAAATACTTGAAAAACACTATTCAAAGCAACTAAACCCGCTCCATATTCGCTGCTTCCTTCAGCAAGATCATTCCAAACTAAAACCATAGCAATACAACGAGCCAAACCAATTAAAATGAGGCCAACCATATATTCTGGATAATCTTGCAAAAATGTAATTGCCAAAACAAACATTAAAACAGGACCAATGATCCAATTTAGGATAAGTGAAATAGAAAGGATTTTTGTGTTTTTAAAAACTTTTGGGAGTAATGCATAATTCACCTTTGCCAAAGGCGGATACATCATTAAAATTAAACCAATTGCAATCGGAATATTTGTAGTGCCACTACTAAATGAATTTATAATATCTGGAAATGTGGGAATAAAATACCCCAAACCAACACCCAAAGCCATTGCTATAAAAATCCAAAGCGTGAGGTTTTTATCAAGAAAACTCAATTTTTTTGAAGTCATTTGTTATGATTTTATTTGCGAAAAAACGTAAAACAGTTCTGTTGCTATCTGTAAACTTCTTTCGTTGTATTTTTCTGCTTGTTGTGGTGTATGATCAAATACTTTTGGGTCTTCAAAAGTGATAGGAATACGTTTTTCAGCTCCAGCAATAAAAGGACAACCTCCATCAGCTTGCGAACAGGTCATGATTGCTCCGAATTCCGATTTCGGGTTAAAATTATCGTCTAATTTTTTTGAAAATCCAATTATTGGATGCTCGTTATCAGAATATTTAATACTATATACAGGGTTATCGTTTTTTGAAATGGTATTAATTTGAAAACCAGAATTCTGTAAAGTTTTTGCAACCATTGGAAAAAGAGCTGTTGCTTCTGTACCACCAGAATAACAAAAAACGTTTTTAATTTTAAAATAGTGTGCCAATGTTTGTGCCCAAACTTGCGATAAATGACTTCTACGAGAATTATGGGTACAAATAAAGTTAATTCTAATTTCTTTATTTTCTGAAACCTTTAGCTGTATAAAATCTATAAGCGGTTGGAGTTTTTCTTTGCGTTCTGCTAAAATTGATGTTGGATTTAATTCTTTGATTACTTGTTCTATTTTTAAAAATAGTGTTGATTGTGTTGTTATCATTTTGTGTTTCTTGTTTACAATTATTAGCAACATCCACTTCCAGGGGCGCAAGTGTTTGCTGTTTTAATTTCAGCTAATTTTACCTTCGGTTTTTCTGTAGGAATACCGCATTTGTCTTTTGCTAAGCAGTCTGTTTTTTTGTTGGTTAACAAAAAATGTTGCCCATTAAAATCAAGGTCAAACTTGCCAATTGTATCTGCTTGATACTCTACTTCGATTTCTAAATCATCAATACCTAAACGTTTTTCAGAAAGTTCAATAATATTCACTAATTTTTCGGGGTGCAATCTGTGGTCATAGTCGTTGGCATTCCAAAGCTGAAAGTTTACAACCTCTTCTTTTCTTTCAGTACCACCACAATCGATAAAATGTTTTGTGATTTTACCCACTTCTGTAACATGAAAGTGGTTAGGCACTAAATCTCCGTTTGGTAATTGAAAACTTATAGTTTCTAATTCTTGTAATACTGATTTTACTTGAGATAATTTCATAAAATATATTTGTTTATTGCGATAATACGATTAATAAATTGAAATTTTTTAACAGCAATTGTCTTTATTGGTTACATCTTGGTTTAAGAATTCGGTCATTACAGATTTCATTGCTGTCCAGTTTTCTTTGTGAATGCAGTAGCAAACACTTGTACCTTCTACATTTCCTTTAATAAGGCCTAAATACTTTAATTCTTTCAAGTGTTGCGAAATAGTAGGTTGGGCAAGTCCAATTTCATTCACTAAATCTCCACAAACACAAGAGTTAATTTTAAACAAATGTTGTAAAATTGCAACTCTAGCAGGATGTCCAAATACTTTTGCAAAAAGAGAGATTTCATTTTGTTGGTCAGTAAATATTTCTGTTTTTGCTAATCCCATTTTTATATCGATTGTATGATTGCAATATTACGATTAATATTTTATTCCGTGAAGTTTTTTATCTAAAGTTTCTAAAAAAAAACAGCTTTTTAAACTTACAAGTACTTAAAGTATTTTGTGAATTATTAAACAGCTTTATGCTATGTCTTTAGGTTTTAATATGTTCTGATATCGTAAAAGAATACAAATGAT
Organism: Polaribacter litoreus; assembly: GCF_054584775.1. Classification (NCBI taxonomy): domain Bacteria; kingdom Pseudomonadati; phylum Bacteroidota; class Flavobacteriia; order Flavobacteriales; family Flavobacteriaceae; genus Polaribacter; species Polaribacter litoreus. The sequence continues at coordinate 71,398 of NZ_JBTLRD010000020.1, forward strand.
CATAAAATCTTTATAGGATACTTAATAATTCACAAAATTAAAACTTCAAATCTAGGATAACTTGCCAAATAGGATGAAAAACACACAAGTTGATTTTAAAATTTTAAAAATCTTTTAATCTAAAAACACAAACGTCATTGCTAAAAGAAAAAAAAACTTTTAGAAGCCGGTTTAGAAAGTTTAGCAATGTAGAATTCTTTTCTCTTTTATTTGACTATACTTTTTGTTTAAATATAACTTTTCGTATAGAGTTATCAATATCATTCTATTATTAAAAAAAAAAATAATTTTAGCGGAGTTATACCTTAGGGATTATTTTAAGTTATCTAAAAGCAGTTAAAGATAATTTGTTAATTGTATGTTTTTTAAAACTTAAGGATTTATTTCTTTTTATCTTTGTACTGTAGAATTTTTCTAATTTTAATTTAAGAAAATGAGCATACAAAAAGCCCAAAAGCAAGTAGACGACTGGATAAAAAATCACGGAGTGCGTTACTTTAACGAACTTACAAATATGGCGCAACTAACAGAAGAGGTTGGTGAAGTGGCTAGAATTATTGCTAGACGTTATGGAGAGCAAAGTGAAAAAGAATCGGATAAAAATAAAGATTTAGGAGAAGAGCTAGCAGATGTATTGTTTGTTGTGTTATGCTTGGCAAATCAAACCGATATTGATTTAGAAGATGCTTTTGCCAAAAAATTAGAGATTAAAACAAAAAGAGATCATCATCGTCATCATCATAACGAAAAATTAAAATAATGACATTTAAAGAGAAACTTAAATTACCAGAGTTTTGGTTGAATTTTTTAAAAGTATTTGTCCCTTTTTTTATCATTCTAATTCTAATAACATTACTTTGGAAAAATTGGAATGCTTTCTTTAAAGGTGATTTTAACCTTATTGCTGATGAGAATTTCAGAAATGGAAAATGGATGGTTTTTTTTGGCGTAAAAATGGTAACTAGTATTATTTATGGTTTGTATGTTACTAACAAAAATATTGAGTAATGAATAACTATGAAAACTAAATATCATAAAGCCTAAGTCTAAAAGGGTACTATGTAAATTCAATGCCATTAGAAGTTTGTTTTTTCCTATTAATAAGTTAGATTTTATGTATAAAATCAGTATTGGTTCAATGCAAAAATGTTCTTTAAATTAATTGTTGTTATGAACGGATAATGTTTTTATGATATCAGAATAAAATCAGAAAAAGGAAATCAAAACATTTTATAAACAGGTGCTACTTGTTTGTGAAATAGTATTAGAAACAATAAAATATTAAGATTAAATAATGAGACGAATTATTTTTTTTGTAGCCCTTTTTATAGGTCAAATAATTAATGCACAATGTGCTATGTGTAAGGCAGTTGTAGAAAATGGAGATGTTTCTGTAGCAGAAGGCATTAATAATGGTATTACTTATTTAATGGTTTTTCCTTACCTATTAATTGGGGGGTTATTTTTTGCTATTTATAGATACAGAAAGCAGCAAGTTAAAAATTAACATTTCAATAAGAGTAAAATCTTGTAACATATTTTACTTTTAATCGTCATATAAACACTAGCAAAAGAAACTAATATACTTTTGTAGTATTAAGACGAATAAAAATCAACCAAAAACAAACCTGTTTTGAAAATCAAACTTATCGTATTTGTAGCTTTTTTAACATCAATGGCTACATTTTCTCAAAAACAATGGACGCTTAAAGAATGTGTAGATGAAGCTTTAAAGAAAAATATTTCTATTCAGCAAAATCGATTAAGTCTAGAATTGGCTAAAAAAGATGTAGACATTGCTAAAGGAAACTTTTTACCAAATTTAAATGCAAATACAGGTGGTAACTTAAACTTTGGTACTGGTTTTGACCCTGTTTCACAAGATAGAGTAAATACAAGTTTTTTTGGAGGTTCTATAAGTGCAAGTTCTGGAATTACGGTGTTTAATGGTTTTAGAAATACCAATATTTATAAACAAGCACAATTAGGAGTAGAGTCTAGCATGTTAGATTTGAAACAGATGGAAAATGACATTTCTTTATTTGTGGTAAATGGATATTTAAATATTTTATTTGCCAAAGAAAATTTGGAGGCTGCCAAAGTGCAATACGAAATTAGTAAAAAACAAATTGAAGCTGCTGAAGCAAGATTTAAATCAGGGGTAATTCCTAAAGGAGATTTACTAAATACACAATCTACTGCAGCTACAAATTTACAGACCGTAATTACTCAAGAAAACACCTTAGATTTAGCTTTATTAAATTTAGCACAATTGTTACAAGTTCCTGTAGAGGGGTTTGATGTGGCTGCTGTAAATGTTGGGCAACCCTCAGCAAATTTATTTTACAATAATTCTGCAATGGTGTATGATAAATCTTTAGAAAGAATGCCAGAAATTGAAAGAGCAAAATTAGCCATTAAAAATGCCGATTTAAGTATTGAAATATCTAAAGCCTCCTTTTTGCCTTCTATATCTGCTTCTATAGGTTTATCTACAAATTATGGGTATAATTTAAATTTGCCAACAGGGTTTTCGAATACTCCTTTATTTGATCAATTAAGTGATAATTTTGGTTATGGTGCAGGCTTTAATGTAAGTATTCCAATTTTTAATAGATTTCAAACTAAAAACAGAGTAGCTCAATCTATTATCAATAAAGAAGCTTTTCAATTAAGTTTAGAAAGAGAAAAAGTAAACTTAAAACAAACTATAGAACAAGCCTTTTTAGATGTGAGAACTGCCTTAAAAAGTTACGAAGCAGCTAAAATATCTTTAGCATCACAAAAAGAAGCTTTTAAAAATGCGCAAGAACGTTATAATTTTGGTGCAATGACACAGTTTGATTTTGATCAGGTAAGAACGCGTTTGGTAAACGCACAAGCCACTTTAATTAGCTCTAAATACGATTATGTTTTTAAAACAAAAGTATTGCAATTTTATGCTGGCGATTTAGTTCTAGAATAAGAATATAAAAAAAGTGGCTGTCTGAGAAGTATTAGAATTTGTCATATCGACTGTAATGGAGAAATCTTATTTATTGATAATTAAATACATAGATTTTTCGACTTCGCTCAAAATGACATCCAAACC
>NZ_JBTLRD010000021.1:0-50766 GCF_054584775.1 Polaribacter litoreus
CCAGCAGGAGATCCTGAAAGCGTTTTAGTTTCATCCTCAGTGATAGAAGCCGTAGACGTTGTATTGTCAGCAACTACGTCACAAACAGGGGTTACAGTAAATGTAACATCATCAGTTGTTGCAGCACAATCACCATCAGCAGCAATCGTATAACGAATTACGACAGTAGTTTCAGTATTGATATCATCAGGTGTATAAGTTGAACCAGAGATTGACCCACCACCAGAAATGATTGACCAAGTACCACCAGCAGGCGAACCTGAAAGCGTTTTAGTTTCATCTTCAGTTATAGAAGCAGTTGAAGTTGTATTGTCAGCAACTACATCACACACAGGAGTTACTGTAAAAGTAACATCGTCTGAAGTGGCAGCACAGGTATCATCCTCAGCAATTGTATAACGAATTACGACAGTAGTATCTGTATTGATATCATCAGGTGTATATGTTGAACCAGAGATTGAACCACTACCAGAAACGATCGACCAAGTTCCTCCAGCAGGAGTACCTGAAAGCGTTTTTGTTTCATCTTCCGTGATTGAAACGGTTGAAGTTGTATTGTCAGCAACTTCACAATTTTGATTTATAGTGATATTATAATTGTTTGTAATTATTGTGCCACAACTATTTTCAGAATCAATAGTTAAAACATCTGTACCGTAAAATCCTGAATTAGGTGTATAGGTTAACGTTCTTAAGTAATTATTGATTGTTCTTTCATTACCTGTAATTAATAAATCACCAGGACCATTTACTGTTACGTCATTTCTTGTTCCACTTACTCTGATAATTACATTTAATGTACCATTACTTACTCTTAGTCTTACAGAAATTAAATCATCTCCAGAAACACTAGTAGTATTAAGATTTAGTTGTGTGTCTTCTGTTGTAGTTAAATTTGATGTTACAGAATTAATTGGATCATCACAAACTGGAGTTACAGTAAACGTAACATCCTCAGAAGTAGCAGCACAATCACCATCCGCAGCAATTGTATAACGAATTACGACAGTAGTATCTGTATTGATATCATCAGGCGTATAAGTTGAACGAGAGATTGAACCACCACCAGAGATGATTGACCAAGTTCCCCCAGCAGGAGACCCTGATAAAGTTTTAGTTTCATCCTCAGTGATTGAAGCCGTAGACGTTGTATTGTCAGCAACTACATCACAAACAGGAGTTACCGTAAAAGTAACATCATCAGAAGTCGCAGCACAGTCACCATCAGCAGCAATTGTATAACGAATTACGACAGTAGTATCTGTATTGATATCATTAGGTGTATAAGTTGATCCAGCGATTGAACCACCACCAGAAACAATAGACCAGGTTCCACCAGCAGGCGAAGCTGTTAATGTTTTGGTTTGATTTTCTGTAATGCTTGCTCCAGAAGTAGTATTGTTAATTGTTATTTCAGCTGGTTCAGATATTGTTAAATCTGCTCCTAAATCTATAGGGTAATCATTATCACCCCATTTAGCCCAAACATCATAGGTTCCTGGCGCTAAGTTAGAATAAGTCACACTTCCTTCATTATCACCTAATTTAGCTTGGTAAGTATTTCCACCATCTAAACTAAATACAATGTTAGTTCTAGAAGTATTATCCTCAAAAGTAATTGTTATTGTACCATCATCTAAACCATAACATGTAGCATCTGTTTTAGTTGCTGTTGCTGTAGGTAATGCTTCTACTGTAAATGTTACATCATCAGTAGTTGCAGCACAGTCTCCATCTGCAGCAATTGTGTATCTAATTTTAACTGTTTCATTAGAGATGATATCATCAGGAGTATATGTATTGCCAGAGATTGAACCACCACCAGAAACAATAGACCAAGTTCCTCCAGCAGGAGCACCCGTTAAAGTTTTGGTATCTAATTCGCTAATTGTTGCACTTGAAGTAGTGTTATCAGCAACCACATCACACACAGGAGTTACCGTAAACGTAACATCATCAGTTGTAGCAGCACAATCACCATCCGCAGCAATTGTATAACGAATTACGACAGTTGTATCAGTGTTGATATCATCAGGTGTATAAGTTGAACCAGAGATTGACCCACCACCAGAAACGATTGACCAAGTACCACCAGCAGGAGATCCTGAAAGCGTTTTAGTTTCATCCTCAGTGATTGAAGCTGTTGAAGTTGTATTATCAGCAACTACATCACAAACTGGAGTTACAGAAAAAGTAACAATGTCTGAAGTTTCTGCACAAGATCCATCAGCAGGAATAGTATATTTAATTTTAACAGTAGTATTGGTATTGATATCTGCAGGTGTATAAGTGTTTCCTGAGATAGATCCACCACCAGAAAAGATAGACCAAGTACCACCAACAGGAGATCCTGTTAATGTTTTTGTTTCATTTTCTGTGATAGAAGCAGTTGCTGTTGTATTATCTGCTACATCACAAGAGGCTTCAGTACAATTAATTAAAGCTGGAGAAAAATTAGCAGAATGTACTTCACCACCTGCATGGTTAAATGATAAACCAATTACTTGACCTTCTAAATTAGATTGGTTTACTGTTTTGTTAATGTTAGCGAAAGGTGCTAAAACTGAACCTACAATTGTTGAACTACCAACAATGTTAAGAGTTGTAGTGTTGTAAAAATTGTAGATAACGTAAGGTGCGTTTTGTTGACCAACACCAGATTGGTTCCAAACATCCCAATTGAAAGTACCAGGAGCATTTACATTTACTACTAAAATTTTAGTTGCACTTGGTGCAGTATTGTAAGTAAAAACATCTACATTGTTTAAATCTGTACCTGTAACATTTAAATAGTTAACACCACCTTGTAAATTAATTTTTACTTGATTAGGTAAAGAAGTATTAGAAATAGATTGTCCGTTTGGATTTGTTAATTGTGCGTTATTTGCATTTTGAGATAATGTAGTTGCGTTAGTTTCTAATGTTTGAAACGCAGTAACAAAGTCTATTAAGTTGCTTTCAAAAACAGGATTATTTGCTTCAGAAACATTTAAGTTATTTGCATTTGTTTGTAGTTGTATTCTAGGTGAAGAATTATAGTTAGAACTAGGTGTAATTCTTATGTTAGAATATGCATTGTTTTGATCTTTATACCAAACAGTAGATCCTTGATTGTTACCAATCTTAACATAACTGTTTTGGTTAACCTGTAAAGAATTACCAGATTGGTAATTAATTTTACCTCCAACTAATAAACCAATAGGTGTGTTGTTTACTTGAAAAGTACCAGCATCATTAGTTGCAACTTGGTAGTTACCTAATAAGGTTAAGTCTCCTCCAGTAGCTACACTTCCTTCAGTTTCGTTAGTTTGTAAACTTAAACTGTTTAATGTAAAGACATTAAAATCTAATGCAGGTGCAGTAGGACTTGTTCTATCACAATTTAAACTTGTAACAGTAAATGTTACATCATCAGTAGTTTCGGTACAAGAACCATCAGCAGCAATTGTATATCTTAAAGTTACATTTGTATTTGCATTTACATCGTCTGGAGTATAAGTTGTGCCATTAATAACACCACCTCCAGAAACGATAGACCAAGTACCACCAGCAGGTGAACCTGATAATGTTTTAGTTTCGCTTTCTGTAATTGAGGCAGTTGTAGTTGTATTATCAGCTACATCACAAGTAACACAAACAATTACTTCTACAGCATCTAAATCATAATCAGTATGGTTTATATTGCCTTTGTCAAAAGCTAAATATCTAAAATTAGAATTAGCTGTTACTCTTGTATTTATAAAGCTGTTAGAACTTGTTTGAGGTGAATTTGGATGATTTGTAAAACCTGAATTTGCAGATGTAGATTCCGATAAATCTATATAAGCAAGTCCACTTTGACTATTTCTTACACGCCATGTAATATTGTATACGGTTCCTGCAGAAAATACCTGCCCAAAGTCTAAGATTAATTGTTCATCACTACTGTAAATTTCAGCATAATTACCATCAGGTGCACCTTCAGCATTTCTTTCATTTGTAACGTTGTTAGTTTCACTTTGAAATTCGGCATAAAAACTTTGGCAACTTTGTCCTGAATCAGGTGTTGTAATTGTATAATCTGTAAAGCAACCATCAATATTTGTAAAAACTCTAACAATATAAGTTGCTCCATTTGATAATGCATTATTTAAGATTGTTGTAGGAAGCGAACTAGGAATTTCAATAGCAGTAGCAATTGTGGTAGGACCATTGTAGTTGACGGCATTTGCTGAACTTATTCCATAAAATTTTCCTCTATTATTAGCATCAATAATGATTTCACCATTATTACCATAAGTTGGTGTATTTACACTTGTAGTAATTGAAGGTGAAGATGCACAGCAATTTGAAGATGTATTTTGATTTAATAAGATTTCAGGCTGTAAACTGCCATCTTCTGGAATCAACCAAAAAACATTAGATTTCTGTAAACTTCCATTTAAGACCCAATTCTTTAAATTTGTTGCATAATAGGTATTCCCATTTTTACCTGTCCAGCTATAATTATAGTCTGAAACGTTTAGATTATTGGTCCAACCCCAAACTACAATTTGTATTGCTTTGTAAAAATTAGAGGTCAAAAGATTTGGTAAAGAATTTGGTGCGTAATTAGGGTGCTCTATAATAGACATTGTACGTTGCACTCTATCTCTGATTGTGGATGCAGACAAGTTTGGGTTATTAAAACTTATGTCATTTGCTGGGTTTAATGTTGTATTATACACATCACCTGCATCAGGAGCAGCATCACCAAGACTTAAACAAAACGATGGTACTCCACTATTGTTAATCGTAGATCTAGAAATACCATAACTAGAGCCTTCTGTTATTAAAACAGAGGTCTCAGGAGAGCAAATATTACTTTGGCTGGCTGAAGAGTATGAATTAATTACAGAAAAATCTTCAACACTTGTTTTAGTTTTAGATTTTGACATTATACCACTAGACTGACGTATGCTTTGTTTACTGTCGTAATTTAGAGTGGTTTGAGCATACAGCACAGAATAACCGAAAAAAGAAATTAAAATAAAAGGTAATATTCGGTTTTTGCTTAATTGTAATAAAAGCCCTTTTACGATATTTAAAAATGAAAAAGTTTTCAAATTTAAGCTTTTATTGTTGTTAGTTCCATTGATCATAGTGGAAAAGTGTTGTAATTAGAGGTTGTTTATGATTGTCTAAAATATTTACTTATCAATTCTTTTCAAAAAATAAGTACCTAATGATTATGATTTAATGACTCGTTTTTATTTAATTAACTTTTTAGTGATAGAATGCTTTGATAGCCGTATTTGTTCCTGTTTTAATTTGTTCAGAATGCATAAACTCTACTTATTAAAAAGTTTAACAATAACATTAATTACTAGTAAAATTATTTTTTTTGACGTTTCAAGGGGGGTATTTTCGACAAAAAACAATTTACATACGTTCAAATACTATTTTGTTTCTTTATGAAAAAAAGTAGTATAGTATTTACTATTATATAAGAATGGGGAGGGTATAAAATTTAGACAGATGTAAATTTTTATTATCTGTATAATGTTTTGTAATTAAAAAGTGTTGTAATACAGTGTTTTAATGAGTTGTTTTGTTTGTGTTACAGTCTTAATAATTAAATATTTTTTAGGATTTGTTGATTTTTAGGGATTTTGCGGGGCAAATATAGATATAATTGTACAAACTTTTATAAATTAAATACATATTTTTGATATGTTTATCAATGAGTTGTATTTTAATTAAAAATGATTTTTTTTGTTGGTGTAGTCAAAAAAAACAAATATTTAATAAGACGCTACATTTTTTTGAAGTTATCTGTCTTTAATTAAAGATAATCCAATAAAAGTGATCAAACCATTTAAAATTAACAAAGCAAAGCCAAAATCGAAATTAAAATATTTTAAGCATAAAAAGTTGATCAAAAAAGTAATAAAAGGTGATAAAATACAAATTATTGGAACAAATTTATCGATAACTTTTAGTTTTGTAAATAGGCCAAATGCGTATAATCCTAAAAGTGGGCCATATGTATAATTGGCAAACGTAAATATTTTAGCAATTACACTTTCATCAGCAATAAAATATTTAAATATCAAAATGGTAGCAATTAAAACAAAAGAAAAAATAATATGTATTTTTTTTCGTGATTTTTCTTGCTCTATTTCATTCTTTTTTTTGTCGATTTCTAAAATATCAATACTAAAAGAAGTGGTTAGTGAAGTTAATGCAGAATCTGCGCTAGAATAAGCAGCAGCAATTAATCCTAATAAAAAGAAAATAGCAGTTGCTAAGCCTAAAGAACCTTCAGTTGCAATTATTGGAAACAGTTGATCTTTATGAGCGTCAATTCCGTTTTTTTGCGCATAATCTGTTAAAAGTACGCCTAAAGCTAAAAAGAAAAAGTTTACAATTACCAAAACAATAGTAAACCAAAACATGTTTTTTTGAGCATCTTTTAAGCTTCTACAGGTTAAGTTTTTTTGCATCATATCTTGGTCTAAACCAGTCATAACAATGGCTACAAAAGCACCTGCTAAAAAGCGTTTCCAGAAATAATCGCCAGTTTTTACATCATCAAAAAAGAAAGTTTTAGAAAGTTCATTGTCAATAACATAAGAAAAAATATTACTGATTTGCATTTCATCAGAAATGGTGTAAATACAAACGCCAACCGAAATTAACATAAATAAAGTTTGTAACGTATCTGTCCAAACAATAGTTTTTATTCCGCCTTTAAAGGTGTATAACCAAATCAATAAAATAGTGATAGTTACAGTTACCCAAAAAGGAATTCCATAAGCATCGAACAATAAAAGTTGAAGTACGTTTGCTACTAAAAACAGACGAAAAGCAGCACCAATTGTTCTCGATAATAAGAAAAAAGAGGCGCCTGTTTTGTAAGAATATTTGCCAAATCTATCTTCTAAGTAAGTGTAAATTGATGTTAAATTAAGTCGATAATAAAGTGGTAATAATACTAGACCAATTACTGCATAACCAATCACATAACCCAACACCATTTGCATATAACTCATGCTTTGCGCTTCTACCCAACCAGGAACCGAAATAAATGTAACTCCAGAAAGCGAAGCACCAATCATACCAAAAGCTACCAAATACCAAGGAGATGAGTTGTTTGCTTTAAAAAATGTTTTGTTATTGGCAGATTTTCCTGTAAGATAAGATATGAGAATCAGTACAGTAAAATATCCAACGATTAATAAAATGATATGAAGTGGTTGCATTAGTAAATTACAAATTTCGAATTGTGAGATACGAATATAATCTATTTAAAAAATAATGCAATAATTTATATTTCGTAATTGTTAATTCCTAATTTTGCAATATGGATTTTTCATCAAAAATTTTAGAAAACGCAGTGAATGAAGTTTCACGATTACCAGGTATAGGTAAGCGTACAGCTTTGCGTTTGGTCTTGCATTTGTTAAAACAACCAGCAGAAAATACAAAATATTTATCTGAGGCTTTGTTGCATTTAAGAAATGATGTAAAAACCTGCGAAAAATGTCATAATATTTCTGATACTGTTTTGTGTGATATTTGTCAAAATCCGAAAAGAAATCCTGAAATTGTTTGTGTGGTAGAAGATATTAGAGATGTAATGGCTATTGAAAGTACTGCGCAATTTAAAGGTTTGTATCATGTTTTAGGAGGAAAGATATCACCAATAGAAGGTATTGGTCCTCAAAATTTACAAATTGAGTCTTTAGTAAAAAAAGTAGAACAAGGAGAAATTAAAGAGCTTATTTTTGCATTAAGCTCAACTATGGAAGGTGATACTACCAATTTTTACATCTACAAACAATTGCAAAAATTTGATATTACAACATCTACAATTGCAAGAGGTATTGCTGTTGGAGATGAGTTAGAATATGCAGATGAAGTTACTTTGGGTAGAAGTATCATCAACAGAATCCCTTTTGAGCAAAGTATCAGTAGTTAGTGCTTATTAACCTTAAACTTTTATGGTTAAAATAGGTTTCAATGCTTTTTTAGATAAAGATTTGGTAACACTAGGTGTAAATAAATGAGACAATCCACTTCTGCCATGTGTGCTCAAAGCAATTAAATCTACATTAAAATCTTTAGAAAAGTTTAAAATTCCTTTTTCTATAGAAACATCATTATATGTATGAATAGTGTATTTGGGTAAATTAAATTCTTTAATAAAATCATTCACTTTTTTAGTAGCTTCTTGTGAGCTTTCAAAACGTGAAGGTGTATTTACTTTTAATAAATGAATTTCACTTTTAAAGTGATTTGCAAAATCAAGAAACTTTTTAAATACTTCTTTTTTGTCTTCATTTTTAAAACTAGAGGCAAAAACCAAGTTCTGTAATCTAAATTTTTTATTGTCTTTTTTTACAACAATAACAGGTGTTTTAGAGGTTCTTACCACTTTTTCGGTGTTAGAGCCAATTAATATTTCTTCAAAATTAGAATGCCCTTTAGAACCCATTACAATTAGATCTGCGTTTATTTTATCAGCATAGTTTAAAATACCTTCATGCGGATGTTGAAAACGGATAGCATGATGAATTTCTGTTTTTTTATGAAAGTAAAGTTCTTTAAATTCTAACATTCGTTCTTTAACTTTTCTTAAATACAACATGCTTTCAGGAATGCTAAAATTTGTTCCAGCACCCATATCTACAATTCCAGTTGGCAATTCTATCATGTGTAAAAGGTATACTTCGCTTTTCGATTTTTTGGCAATTCTGTCAGCCATCTTACAAGCAAATTCAGATTTTTTAGAAAAATCTATAGGTACAAGTATTTTTTTCATAGTGATGTGGGTTAGGTTATAATTCACAATTTTAAATTTACAAAAATAATTGGATATGATTCACTTTGTTTAATGGTAAACAATTTGTATATTTGCACCGATTTTAACAATAAATGGTGAATGAAGGGGACTTAAAGTCCCCTCTTTTTATACTCAAAATCAATATTTTTTTGATAATTTTATAGACTCTAAAAATGAATCAAACCAAAGTAAAAGATTTAGTAGAAGAAGCTTTAGCGTTAAATGAATCATTATTTTTGATAGATTTATCCATATCAACAAATAATAAAATTCAAGTTACTGTTGATGGTGATCATGGTGTTCCTCTAAGTGAGTGCATTAGAATTAGTAGAAATGTAGAGCATAATTTAGATAGAGAAGAAGAAGATTTTTCTTTAGAAGTTACAACTCCAGATATTTCCCATCCTCTAAAAGAGAAAAGACAATACAAAAAAAACATCAACAGAATACTAAAAGTAAAAACTGCGGATGACGAGTTAGAAGGCACACTAGCAGAAGCCGATGACGAAAAAATAGTGCTTAATTGGAAAACAAGAGAGCCAAAACCCGTAGGTAAGGGAAAAGTTACTGTACAAAAAACAGTAACTTTAGCATATAAAGATATTAAAGAAGCAAAAGTGAAGATTGTATTTTAAGTAAAGATGTAATGGAAAATATAGCATTAATTGATTCGTTTTCAGAATTTAAAGATAATAAAAGCATAGACAGAGTAACATTAATGTCTATTTTAGAAGAAGTATTTAGAGCTGCTTTAAAACGTAAGTTTGGTTCTGATGATAATTTTGATATCATCATTAACCCAGACAAAGGAGATTTAGAAATTTGGAGAAATAGAGTTGTAGTTGCAGATGGTTTTTCTGAAGATGATAACGAAGAAATTGAATTGAGCGAGGCAAGAAAAATTGAGCCAGATTTTGAAATTGGTGAAGATGTTTCTGAAGAGGTAAAACTTATTGATTTAGGTAGAAGAGCAATTTTAGCATTACGTCAAAACTTAATTTCAAAAATTTACGAGCACGATAGTACAAACATCTTTAAGCAATTTAAAGATTTAGAAGGCGATTTGTATAGTGCAGAAGTGCACCACATTCGTCATAATGCAATTATTTTGTTAGATGATGATGGAAACGAAATTGTTTTACCAAAAAGCGAACAAATTCGTTCAGACTTTTTTAGAAAAGGAGATTCTGTACGAGGTGTTATAAAATCAGTAGAGTTAAGAGGTAACAAACCTGCAATTATACTGTCTAGAACAGCACCAGCCTTTTTAAATAAATTATTCGAACAAGAAATTCCTGAAGTTTTTGATGGTTTAATTACTGTAGAAGGAGTGGCAAGAATACCTGGAGAAAAAGCAAAAGTGGCTGTAGACTCTTATGATGACAGAATTGATCCTGTAGGAGCTTGTGTAGGTGTTAAAGGTTCTAGAATTCATGGAATTGTACGTGAGTTAGGTAACGAAAACATAGATGTTATCAACTATACCAAAAACGAACAATTATTTATTTCTAGAGCATTGAGTCCTGCAAAAGTAACCTCAATGGAAATAACCATGTACGAAGAAGAAAAAAATGGTAAAAAAGGAAGAGTAAGCGTTTTATTAAGACCAGAAGAAGTATCAAAAGCAATTGGTAGAGGTGGTGTTAATATTCGTTTGGCAAGTGAGTTAACAGGCTACGAAATTGATGTTAAACGCGAAGGTTTAGAAGAAGAAGACGTAGAGTTAACAGAATTTGCAGATGAAATTGAAGATTGGGTTATTAGTGAGTTTACTAAAATTGGTTTAGATACTGCCAGAAGCGTACTTGAAACAAGTGTTGCAGAATTGGTAAAAAGAACCGATTTAGAAGAAGAAACCATTATAGACGTTCAAAGAGTTCTAAAAGAAGAATTCGAAGAATAATATAGTAAAGAAGTAAAGTAAAAATTATATTTTTACAATTATAAAGTTAAAAAGAATATATGTCTGTAGGCAAAACAATAAGGCTTAACAAAGTTCTAAGAGAATTAAACATTTCTTTGGATAGAGCAGTAGAATATTTAGCAAAAAATGGTCATGAAATAGAAGCAAGGCCAACCACTAAAATTTCTGATGAAATCTATTCAGTACTTCAAGACGGCTTTGAAACTGACGCAAATAAAAAAGCGGCATCTAAAGAAGTTGGTGAAGAAAAACGAAAAGAAAAAGAGGCTATTCGTTTAGAATTAGAAGCTAAATTAGAAAAGAAAAGAGCAGAAGAAGCAAAGAAAGAAGAAGTCCTTAAGGCCAAAGCAGATAAATTAGCATTTAAAACTGTTGGTAAAATAGATATTGGCAAAGCAGGTAAAAAAACTGTAGAGCCAATAGAGCCTAAAGAAGAACCAAAAGTTGCAGAAGAACCTGTTGTTGATAAACCTAAAGTTGAAGAATCTAAGGTAACACCAACACCAGAGGTTGAAGCTAAAGAGGTGCCCGAACAAACAGAGCCAGAACTTAAACAAGAAGCCCAGCCTGTTGTTGAAACAACAAAAGCTGTAAAAGAAGAAAAGCCTCCTGTTAAAAAAACAGTATCAGCTATAGAAAAAGTAGCTTCTAAGGTAGATTCTAAAAAAGAAAATAAAAACGATAGCCCTAAAGCAGAAGCAAAAACTGAAGAGGTAACTCCAGAAAATGCTGAAGCTATCAAAACACAATACAAAAAGTTAGACGGTCCTAACTTTACAGGTAAAAAAATTGATCTTAAACAATTTGAAAGACCTAAAAAGAAAAAGCCAGAAGCTAAGAAACCTTCAACATCAGACGCAAAGAAAAAGCGTAAACGTATTAGTAAGCCAGCAAACCCAAGGTCTGGTAACAACAATAACAGAGGAGCAAGTAATAGAGGTGGTCAAGGTAATAATAGACCAGGGTTTAGAGGCAGAGGAAATCAAAGAACTCCTATTAAAAAAGAAGAGCCAACAGAGGCTGAAATCCAAAAACAGGTTAGAGAAACTCTTGAAAAATTACAAGGAAAATCTTCTAAAGGTAAGGGAGCAAAGTATCGTAGAAATAAAAGAGATGCTCATAAAGAGCAAACAGAAGCAGAATTAGAAGCACAAGCATTAGACAATAAAGTTCTAAAAGTAACTGAATTTGTTACAGTAAGTGAGGTTGCAACAATGATGGATGTGCCTGTAACTCAAATTATTTCTTCTTGTATGATGTTAGGAATGATGGTGACGATGAATCAGCGTTTAGACGCAGAAACATTAGTTATTGTTGCAGAAGAGTTCAATTATAAAGTAGAGTTTGTTGGTGCTGAAGTAGAAGAATCAATTGAAGAAGTAGAAGACAATCCCGAAGATTTAGAATTAAGAGCACCAATTATTACTGTAATGGGGCACGTAGATCATGGTAAAACTTCTTTACTAGATTATATTAGAAAAGCAAATATTGTTGATGGAGAAAGTGGAGGAATTACGCAACATATTGGAGCGTATTCTGTAAATGTTGGCGATCAAAAAATTGCATTTTTAGATACTCCAGGTCATGAGGCCTTTACAGCAATGCGTGCACGTGGAGCACAAGTTACAGATTTAGTAATTATTGTAGTTGCAGCAGACGATGATGTAATGCCACAAACTAAAGAGGCAATTTCTCACGCACAAGCAGCAGGTGTTCCAATTATTTTTGCAATTAATAAAATTGATAAGCCAAACGCGAATCCAGATAATGTTAAAACGCAACTTTCTTCAATGAATTTATTGATAGAAGAATGGGGTGGTAATATTCAATCTCAAGATATATCAGCAAAAACAGGTCAAGGAATTGATGAGCTTTTAGAAAAAGTTTTATTAGAAGCAGAAATTTTAGAATTAAAAGCAAACCCTGATAAAAATGCAGTAGGTACAGTTGTAGAAGCTCTTTTAGATAAAGGTAGAGGTTATGTAACTACAATTTTAGTACAAGCAGGTACACTTAAAATTGGAGATTATTTATTAGCGGGTAAACATAGTGGTAAAGTAAAAGCTATGTTCGATGATAAAGGAAAGAAATTAAAGAAAGCGGGGCCATCAACACCAGTATCAATCTTAGGTTTAGATGGTGCACCACAAGCAGGTGATAAATTTAATGTATTTGAAGACGAAAGAGAAGCAAAACAAATTGCCTCTAAACGATCGCAATTACAACGTGAGCAATCTGTAAGAACTCAGAAAACATTAACGTTAGATGAAATTGGACGTAGAATTGCTTTAGGAGACTTTAAAGAACTAAACATTATTCTTAAAGGAGATGTGGATGGTTCTGTAGAAGCCTTAACAGATTCTTTCCAGAAATTATCTACTGAAGAAATTCAAGTTAATATTTTACATAAAGGTGTTGGTGCCATTACAGAAAGTGATGTATTGTTAGCAACAGCATCAGACGCAATTATTGTTGGGTTTAATGTAAGACCACAAGGTAATGCAAGAGCAGTAGCAGATAGAGAAGAAGTAGATATTAGAACATACTCAATTATTTATGCAGCAATCAATGACTTAAAAGATGCCATGGAAGGAATGTTATCTCCTGAAATGAAAGAAGAAGTTACTGGTAATGTAGAAATTAGAGAAGTTTATAAAATATCTAAAGTTGGTAATATTGCAGGTTGTATGGTAATGTCTGGTAAAATTTACAGAGATTCTAAAATACGAATCATAAGAGATGGAATCGTTGTACACGATGGTGGTTTAACCTCTTTAAAACGATTTAAAGATGATGTAAAAGAAGTTGCTAAAGGATACGATTGTGGTATACAAATTAAAAACTATAATGATATTCAACAAGGCGATGTAATTGAAGCTTATAAAGAAGTAGCAGTTAAAAAGAAATTATAATAAGCCTTTATTATAAAGATAAAAACCTCCAAAACTTACTGAGTTTTGGAGTTTTTTTTTGATATTAAATTATTGAATGTTTTCTAAAAAAAAATACAATTCATTGTAGATATTGCCTGTAGAACTGCATTCATAAAATCTCTTATTCCTAGCATTACCACAGCTGTTCGAGCTTTATTTTTTTGGAGATCTTATCAATTAAGAAGATCAATCACCATATGAATTAATTGTTCTTGAAATTCAAGTTTATAGTCCTATAATTTATAAACGTAAGCAAGATATAATTTCTCTTGTATAAAAAGGGGATATTGGTTCGAAAATTCAATTGTTGTCATTTGGAACATTATTGAGATAAAAATAAATTTTATTGAAAATAGTTTGCAAAGCAAATACTCTAGCTGAGAAATCTCAAATTTAAATTAAGATTTTCTCATTTCAATTAAAATAACATTCGTTTCAAAGAGTAAAAATTGTAATATGTTAATAATTAGTGGTTTTTAAAGCTAAATTACGTTAAAATAGGAATTTTGTTTAGAAACAGTAGTGCTGGAGTTGAATTCAGCCTATAAGTAAATAAAGAATGTATAGTTAAAAATATAAACTTTCACTCATGATCAATAACAAAAAATTTATTTGAACTACAGTTGAGTAGGAGTAAGGTATTGTAAAATAAAAAAGACTTTATTTACGTTTGGCAAATTTTTTAAAGAAAAACTTAAAATAGTATCTTTGGTAAAAATACTTATTATGAGGATATTTATCTGCTTATTATTTCCTATTGTAATCTTGTTTTCTTGTCAAACAAAACAAAAACAGCCAGAAGTTGTTTTTACAAAGTATGATGAAACTGCTGAATTAGAAAAACAACAAAACCATCCTAAAAAAAGAATGCAGTTTAAACTTTTTCAGTCTAAAGTGTTAGATATGAACTCAGTTTTTGAACCGTTTCAGGAAGATTTGGCATATTTTTCAGAAGAAGAGTATCAATCTTTAAAACCACTAATTTTAGAACAAAATATTCCATCGCTCCAAAAAAGTATAAAAGAAGGCAAACTAACGTATGAAAAATTAACCTTGTTTTATTTATACAGAATACGAAAGTTTGAAAGTGATTCCACAAAATCTTTAAATTCAATAATCGCATTGAATCCAGAAGTGTTAAAAGAAGCAAGAGAAAGAGATAATAATAAAAATAATATATCAGAGTTTACAATATATGGTATGCCAATTTTATTGAAAGATAATATCAATACTACAGAAATGCCAACAACTGCAGGAGCATTGGCACTGCAAAGAAATTTTACTAAGAATGATGCTTTTGTTGTTCAGAAATTAAAAGAAAATGGTGCTTTAATTTTAGGAAAAGTTAATTTAAGCGAATGGGCTTATTTTTTCTGTTCGGGTTGTCCTTTAGGATATTCCGCTATTGGTGGGCAAACTTTAAATCCTTATGGAAGAGGAGAATTCGAAACAGGAGGAAGCTCAGCAGGTAGTGGTGTTACAGTTGCAGCAAATTTTGCAGTAGCTGCTGTGGGTACAGAAACTGCAGGTTCAATTACTTCACCATCAAGCCAGAATTCAGTTGTAGGTTTAAAACCAACTATTGGCGTGTTAAGTAGAACAGGAATTGTACCTATTTCATCAACACTAGATACTCCTGGCCCCATGACAAAATCAGTAATAGATAATGCTATTTTTATGGATGCCATGTTGGGTTATGATGAAAATGATAGCGCATCAAAAAAAATAAAGGAAACGTATTATAATGAGTTTAATTCTGATGTAAAAGGATTAAAACTTGGTGCTTTAAAAGCTTTATTATCGGATTCAATTTATGCTAAAAATATAGAAGTACTTAAAGAAGCAGGAGCAGAAATTATAGAAATCTCGCCACCAAAAATTGCGTTCAATAATTTTGTTACCTTATTAAATGTTGATATGAAGCACGATTTACCAAAATATTTATCAGAGCAAGCTGATAAATCAATCTATATAAAAGGTGTAAAAAATGTTATAGATTTTAATAAAAAAGATTCTTTATTAAGAGCTCCTTATGGACAACAGTTGTTTGAAGGTATTGTAAAAGATTCCACGACTTTAGAAGAATTAGAAATAGTAAAAAACAATTTAAAAACCGAAGGTAAAAAGTTTTTAGCTGCATTAGAAACCGAAAATTTAGATGCTATTTTGTCCATCAATAATTATCATTCGGGTATTGCTGCTGTTGCCAAATATCCAACATTAACAGTGCCTATGGGGTGTAAAAAAACAGGAGAACCAATTAGTTTAACCTTTGTTGGAAAACCACTCTCAGAGCGCAAATTGTTAGAAATTGGCTATGCTTTTGAACAACGAACAAAGGCAAGAAAAATACCTGAAAATTATAATTAATTGTAAACCGAATTTAAATTTTATCACCTAAAAACTTTTGAAATTTAGATGGATTTCCATCAGCATCACCAGTAATTAAGTAATAAATCATTCCTGCGTCAGAGATATCTGCTCGCTTTTCTTTGTGTTTTTTCATGCACTTCCAAATCCAAGCATAATCTGGATTTTTATGATTTTTTAGCCAATCCCAAACGCTCCAATCGTATAAAGAACTCCAACCTTCATTGGGGTTCCATTTTTTATTTTGGTCTTTAATACGTTTAAAGGTAATTTTATTTTCGCTCAAATCCAGAACATCATCAATGGTATGATGATTAGGCCTTCTTAAATGATTGTCATTATAACCGCTGTGTGATAGAATATACAGATGAGATAAAGATTTTTTTTTACCATCTTCAACCACTAGTTTAATAGCTTGATATAAAAACTCAGATGGTCCCATATTAATAAAATACAAAGGATCTTCCTGAGTAGATTTTTCAATTTTTTCTTTTAAATGTTTTAAGGCTTCTTGTTGATGAGTGCCAACATCAAAGAAAATGTTTTTATTGTAGTTCCATCTTTCAACAGCTCCTTCTACACCTTCTTTCATATAATTACGAACAGTAGTGTGTGGTGGAGAGGGCATAAAATTATTATAAGAATAATGCACCAATTGAGGTTGCAGTTTCATTTTGGCCAACATTGCAAGAGCAGCCGGAGTTGCTCCCCAATCGTCAGGATCTGCATAATTGTACTTTCCTTGATATTTTAAATCTGGTTGTGCGTTTCCATCTGCACTGCAAGCAATTCTATTTTTTTTGTAGTTAAAAGCTTGAGCATTTAGTATGTTAGGTAATGTAAAAGCAATAAAAATAAAAAAAAATAGTATTTTCATAATAAATATTTTTTATTCACAGATATGAAATTCAGAAAGTGTTTGAGATTTTTCTTTAGCTTCATCGTTAGTTATGCCAGATGATAAAACAATTTTATCTAATTGAAAGTACTGTGATCTTGAACAAATTTTTAAAGTGTATTCGCCAGCTTCTGGAAATTTAGCAGTTAACCAAGAACTAGATTTCGGATTATGAAGGTCTAAAGCACCACCATAAGTAAATTCTCCTTTTCCTCTGCTTACAAATTTTTCATAATGCGTTAAATTTAAACTTGCATTATTCACCCAAGCATATCCAATATTATCCTCTAAATAAATCCAAGCATCGTTAGATTTGTCACCTTCAGCATCATCAGGTTGTCTCATATACCATTTTACACGGTAGTTTGCAGCCGCATCAACTTTAAATTTTACAACAATTTCGTTCGCTAAATTTTGTGTTTGGTAGGTGTTCGGACCATAATATTCGATATATTTTCCACCAGATGCTTTTTCATCTTCTACAATTCTCCATTGCCCTTTCAACTCAAAACTTTCGGCTTCAATAATAAGTAAACCATCATTGTTTGCAATACTGCAAATTTCTTCAGCTACTTCTTCCTCAAGTTCTTCATTTACTTCTGTAGCATCATCACTACAAGAAATAAAAAATCCAAAAAATACAATTGCTGTGTAAAAAAAACGTTTCATAATTCAATAATTTGATATAGTACATCTAACCTGCTACAAGATGCAGGAAATTGGCTTAGACAAAGTTAATTGTTAAACACGTTTAAAGGTTTTTAAAGATGATATCAAATATTCTAAAATTTATTGCAAATGGTCTTTTTAATGTAAAACAGCTGTTTTTTTTAGTATTTTGATAAAACTAAGTCTGTTTTTAAATGCTACATATTTCAATTTTGTAAAACCAATGTACGGATATAATCAAATTATGATTAAGAAATAAAACAACAATTAATAATTTTTTTAAGACGTATATTTGCAGTCGATAAAACAGAATAGAATGCGTACAAAATCTATCAAAAAAAATAAAATTAATGTAGTAACCTTAGGTTGCTCAAAAAACATTTACGATAGCGAGGTGTTAATGGGGCAACTAAAAGCCAATGGTAAAAATGTAGTTCATGAAGACGAAAATGATGATGGAAATATTGTGGTTATCAATACCTGCGGATTTATAGGCAAGGCTAAGGAAGAATCTGTAGATACTATTCTGCATTATGCTCAAAGAAAGGATGCTGGAGAAATAGATAAAGTTTTTGTTTCAGGATGTTTGAGTGAGCGTTACAAACCAGATTTAGAAAAAGAAATTCCGAATGTAGACCAATATTTTGGTACACACGATTTACCTAATTTATTAAAAGTTCTAGAAGCAGACTATAAACACGAATTAATTGGTGAGCGTTTAACAACAACGCCAAAACATTATGCCTATTTAAAAATCGCAGAAGGTTGCGATAGGCCTTGCTCTTTTTGTGCAATACCTTTAATGCGTGGTAAACATAGATCTACACCAATAGAAGATATTGTTACAGAGGCAGAAAAATTAGCAGCAAATGGTATCAAAGAAATTATGCTGATTGCTCAAGATTTAACCTATTACGGATTAGATATTTATAAGAAAAGAGCTTTAGCACAATTGCTAGAAGCACTTGCAAAAGTAGAAGGAATAGAGTGGATTAGAATGCATTATGCGTTTCCTACAGGTTTTCCTATGGATGTTTTAGAGGTAATGAAACGTGAGCCAAAAGTGTGTAATTATTTAGACATTCCTTTACAACATATTAATTCTGAGTTGTTAAAATCGATGAAAAGAGGAACAACTCACGAAAAAACAACAGCATTAATCCATAAATTTAGAGAAGTTGTGCCAGAAATGGCAATTAGAACTACTTTAATTGTCGGTTATCCAGGAGAAACAGAAGAGATGTTTCAAGAATTAAAAGATTGGGTAGAAGAAATGCGTTTTGAACGTTTAGGTGCTTTTGAATATTCTCACGAAGAAAATACGGGCGCCTATGTTTTAGAGGATGATGTGCCTGATGATGTTAAGTTTAAGAGAGTTAACGAAATCATGGAAGTGCAATCTCAAATTTCATGGGAACTCAATCAACAAAAAATAGGGAAAACGTTTCGTTGTTTATTTGATAGAAAAGATGGAGCGTATTTCTACGGACGTACAGAATATGATTCACCAGATGTAGATAACGATGTTTTAGTAGATGCTAAAGAACATTACATAAAAATTGGTGAATTTGTAGATATTACTATTCATGATGCTGGAGATTATGATTTATACGGTACACCAACCAAAAAAGTAGCAAAACCTTTAAGCTTAAATCAGAAAAGAAAAGGGTAAAACCTTTTTTAATTAATAACCAAATGAGAAGGAGAAATTTCATAAAAAAAGCATCTTTTACAGGTGTAGGCTTGGTATCTACTTATTCATCTATATTAAGCCATAATGAATCTTTAGTATCAAAAAAACAGATTATAACTTCTGTTGAAATAGAAACACCCATAGTTATTGCAACTTGGAAAACCGATTTAGCAGTAGAAACTGCTGCTAAAGTTTTAGAAAAAGGAGGCAAGGCTTTAGATGCTGTAGAACAAGGATGTAGAATAGAGGAAGCTAATGAGAAAGGAAAATCTGTTGGCATAGGTGGTTTGCCAGATAGAGAAGGAGAGGTAACTTTAGATGCCTGCATTATGAATGAAAAAGGAGATTATGGAGCAGTTTTAGGTGTTAAAAATATTAAACATGTAATTTCTGTAGCTAGAAAAGTTATGGAAGAAACCCCACATGTTATGCTTGTAGGTGAAGGGGCTGAACAATTCGCAGTTTCTAAAGGTTTTGAAAGAGAAAATCTACTAACTGAAGCGTCTAAAAAAGCTTGGCAAAAATGGAAAAAAAAATCGGAATATAAACCGATTATAAATATAGAAAATCACGATACCATTGGTATGTTGGCTATTGATAAAAAAGGTGATATTTCTGGTGCTTGTACCACAAGTGGATTGGCGTTTAAAATGGCAGGAAGAGTAGGAGATTCTCCAATAATAGGAGGTGGACTTTTTGTTGATAATGAGGTTGGAGGTGCAGCTGCAACTGGTTTAGGAGAAGAAGTTTTAAAAACTGTAGGTAGCTTTTTAATTGTAGAGTTAATGCGCCAAGGAAAATCGCCACAAGAAGCTTGCGAAGAAGCTATTGCTAGAATTGTTAGTAAACCTAATAGTAATTATAAAAATTTTCAAGTGGGTTACATCGCTGTAAATAAACAGGGGGAAATTGGTGCGTATTCTATTCACAAACATTTTAGCTATAATTTGTATAAGAACAAACAAAATAAAAACATTCCATCAGATTTTTATAAAAAAGCCTAATTTATTCGGTTAAATTTCTTCCATAAAACTCACATTGCTCTAAGGTTTGTTTTACATCATCAAAAGTAGTTCTTGGGTTTATCAAACACATTCGCAAAACAATTTGCTTTTGTAAAACAGTTGTAACCAACATGGCTTCTTTAGCATTTATAATTTCTTGAGATATTTTTTGATTGAGTTGATCTAAATCTTTTTCTGATAGCTTTTTTACAATCGGGTTATATCTAAAATTAATAATTCCTAAAGTAGCAGGAGATACAATTTCCCAGTTGGCACTTTTTCTTAGAAAAGCTTCTGTTTTTTCTGCAAGTTGAATTGAGTAATCAATGGCTTCTCTAAAAGATTGTAAACCAAATGTTTTAATAGACATGTAGAATTTTAAGGCTCTAAATCGTCTTGTTAGTTGTATCCCATGGTCATAAAAATTTATCTCAGAAGTATTACCTTCAATGTCTCTTAAATATTCTGGTTTTTCTGTAAATGTAGCACTCAACCATTTGTGATTTCTTACCAACAAACAGCCCATCTCATAGGGTTGAAAAAACCATTTATGCGGATCTACAGTAATAGAATCTGCTTTTTGTATTCCTTTTAATAGTTGATGCCCATTTTTTGCCAAAATAGCAGCACCTCCATAAGCAGCATCAACATGAAACCAAATATTTTCTTCTTTACAAATCTTACTCATGGCTACTAAAGGGTCTACAGTTCCTGTATTGGTGGCACCAGCAGTTCCAATCAAGCAAAAAGGTTGCAAACCTTCTAATTTGTCTTTAGCAATAGCATTTTTTAATTTGTTTATAGAAACTTTAAACTCAATGTCTGTGGGTATAATTCGTATTTGCTCTTTACGAAAACCAATAGTTCTAATGGCTTTTATGTTTGATGAATGCGTTTGGTCAGAAAGGTAAATCACAGCTTTAGAGAAATCATCTCCACATTTTTGTCTTCTAGCTGTTACTAAAGCAGTTAAGTTAGCCATAGAACCACCACTTGTAAAAATTCCTCCTCCTTTTTTAGTTGGAAATTTAAATAATTTTAAAAGCCAATTTATAGTAACAATTTCTAATTCTGCAGCTGCTGGCGCATTAACCCATCCACCAGAAAAAATATTAAATCCGGTAGCCAAAGTATCTGACATTGCACTGATATAGTTGCTTGGTCCAGGAACAAAAGAATACGATTTAGGATGCGATAAAATATCTGTAGCTTCTAACACATTGTCAATTACAAAATCTAAAACTTCTGCACTGTCTTTGCCTTCTTCTGGAGCTTGCTCTAAAAATAAAGAATCCATTTCTTGTCTGCTTGCATTAAAAACGGGGTCTTTTTTATGTTGATTTTTAAAGTGATTTACAATAGTATCAACTACTTTGTAACCATAAGCTCTCATTTCTTCTTCAGAAAGCGTTAATGTTCGATTTGATTGCATAAATGCTTAAATTTTGAGTTACAAAAATACGATTTACCGGCTATATTTTTGGTGATAAACATCATCAAAAAACCCAAAACAATTCTGTTTTGGGCTTTTAAATGATTTATAGGCATTGCCTTCTATTTTTTTTGTCTTGCTTGTTGCTCTTGTGCTTGTTTCATAGCATCATCTATACGTTGTCTGAATTTGCTTTTCTTCTTTTCAGGACGTTTTTTGTTTTCTTCTATTTGAGCGTGAATTTTATCTTCATCAATTACATAATTTTTTATGACTAACATAATTGTGATGGTTAATAAGTTAGAAATAAAGTAATACAAACTCAATGAACTTGCATAGTTGTTAAAGAAAAATAACATCATAATAGGAGAGAAGTAAATCATATACTTCATCATTTTACTCATATCTGGCATGCCTTCTTGTGTTGGCGCTTGCATATTGGCTTGCTGACTTTGGTTCATTTTCATATAAAAGAAAATGGCTACAGAAGCCAAAATTGGAAATAAACTCACATGATCTCCATAAAAAGGAATAGAGAAAGGAAGATTAAAAATAATATCGTAAGAAGATAAATCTGGCGCCCATAAAAAGCTTTCTTGTCTTAACGCTAAATTTGTAGGGAAAAATTTAAATAATGCAAAGAATACTGGCATTTGTAATAAGGCTGGTATACAACCAGAAAGCATGCTAACACCAGCTTTTCGTTGAATTGCCATGGTTTCTTGCTGACGCTTCATCGCATTTTCTTTTCCAGGATATTTTTCATTTAATGCCGTTAATTCTGGACGAATTACTTTCATTTTTGCACTTGAAACATACGATTTGTATACCAATGGAGACATTATAATTCGTACAACAATGGTCATCAAAATAATAATCAATCCGTAGTTTGATAAAAATCCTTTTAACAAATTAAATACTGGGTAAAAAATAGTTCTGTTTAAGAAACCAAAAATACCCCAACCTAAATCTGCAATTTCGTCTAAATCTGTAGCTGCGTAAGGGTCACTGCTTAATAGATTATAATCACTTGGTCCATAAAACCATTTCATGTTATAATTTAACTCACCACCTGTTAAAGTCAACGGAGTTTTTAATTCGTATTTTTTTGTAAAAACAGTGTCAATTTTTTCGTCTTGAACTAAATCAGTAGAGGCAATTGTTGCATTATTAAATGGAGTATCTGTTAATAAGTTTGATGTAAAGAAATGTTGTTTGTACGCAACCCAATTTACATTATCAATTACTTCTGTATTTCCAGCACTTAAATCATCCACTTCACCATCAGTTTTATAGTAGAAGTCAGAATACATCGTGTTTTCTGTTTTGATGCTTTTTTCATTTCTGTACCCTTTTAAAGTCCAATCTAGATTAATTGGATTAGAGGAATTGATAACGCTACTTAAACCTTGAGAACGTATAGAAAAATCAACCAAATAATTGTCTGGTTTTATTTCGTATCGATATTCTAAAAACTGAGTATCAGATACTTTTAGCTTCATAGACAAAACCTGATTTTCTCCATTTTTAGTAAAAGTTGGCTCAAAAAATAAATCTTTGGTATTTAAAATTCTGTTGTCTGTAGTACCAAAATTGATGTTAAAAGAAGCATTATTATCCTTAATTAAATATAAAGGAAGGGAATCATAAGTTCTATAATTTTTTACCAGCGCTTTAACAATTTGTCCACCTTTATTGTCAATCGTTAACTTTACAAGACCATTTTCTATAGCAGTTGTTCCTTCAGAACCATTAATTGCACTTTGTGCAAAAGCACCTAATTTGTTGGTTAAAGCAACCTGTTTTAGAGAATCGTTTTTAAAAGTTGGTTTTACTTCGGCAGCTGAAGTTGTTTGGTTAGTATTAGCTTCAACTACTTGTTCTGTAGTCGTTTGTTCAGGTTCAATTTCGGGTTTGTTGGTGTTAAAATACCACAACATGATTCCTCCTAAAAGAATCATTCCAATAAAAGAATTGTAATCGAATTTTTTTTGTTCCATGTGTAAATTAAATGTCAATTTGTCATTAGCTCAAGAAAGCTTCTTGATAAAAACGCGACAAATGTAGTTAAAAACCCTTTTTTAATATGTTTTTAGAGTCTTAAATTTTATCCTTTTATGTAGTTCAAATCCTATTCCGTTTTCTGCTGAGCTTCTATCAGTCTTAAATAGATTAGTTGGTTTAAATATTTTAATACAGATAGGGTAGCTTTACAACATCAACCTTTTTATTTTTCAGAATATTTTAAAGCCGCTTTAATAAAACTCACAAATAAAGGATGTGGTTTTAAAACGGTACTTTTATATTCTGGGTGATATTGTACACCAACAAACCAAGGGTGTTTAGGAATTTCTACCACTTCTACCAATCCAGTTCTTGGGTTAACACCTGTAGCTTTCATTCCTTTTAGTTCAATTTGATCTTTATAATCGCTATTAAACTCGTATCTATGTCTGTGACGTTCGCTAATCATTTCTTGCTGATATGCATCATAGATTTTAGAATCTTTAGATAATTTACAGTTCCAAGCTCCTAAACGCATGGTACCTCCTTTGTCAGTAACATCTTCTTGACTTTCCATTAAGTTGATGACTGGGTTTTTACAATTCTTTTTCATTTCTGTAGAAAAAGCATCTACCAAACCAAGTACATTTTTAGCATATTCTATAACTGCCATTTGCATTCCTAAACAAATTCCGAAAAAAGGAATATTGTTTTCACGCGCATATTGTACCGCTTTTATTTTTCCATCAATTCCTCGATCTCCAAAACCTGGAGCAACTAAAATGCCGTCTACACCTTTCAATTTTTTCTCATAATTAGCAGGCGATAAATTTTCTGAATGTACCCAACGTACATTTACTTTAGTTTCGTTGGATGAACCAGCGTGGATAAAAGCTTCTGTAATCGATTTATAAGAATCTGGTAACTCTATATATTTACCAATTAAAGCAATTTCTATTTCTGATGTTGGGTTTTTGTGTTTTTGTAAAAAGTTGTTCCAAACTTTTAGTTCAGGTTTTTTATCCGAAGTTAATTTCAATTTCTTTAAAACTACTTCATCCAAACCTTCTTCTAGCATTAAATTAGGCACATCGTATATGGTTTCTGCATCTATAGATTGTATAACGTCTTCTTTTTTAACATTACAAAATAAAGCTAATTTACGTTTGATGTCATCAGAAATTTGATGTTCTGTTCTACACACCAATATATCAGGACTCACACCACTTTGCATTAAGCTTTTTACAGAATGTTGTGTAGGTTTTGTTTTCAATTCTCCAGCAGCAGCTAAAAATGGGATTAAGGTTAAGTGAATTACAATGGCATTATCTTCACCTTTTTCCCAAAGCATTTGTCTTACAGACTCTACATAAGGTAAAGATTCTATATCACCAACAGTTCCTCCAATTTCGGTAATAACAATATCATAATCGCCAGTTTCTCCTAAAATTTGAATTCGGTGTTTAATTTCATCAGTAATGTGCGGAATTACCTGTACCGTTTTTCCTAAGAATTCTCCTTTACGCTCTTTGTCTATTACAGATTGATAAATTCTACCTGTAGTAACATTATTGGCTTGGCTAGTTGGTATGTTTAAATAACGTTCATAATGCCCCAAATCTAAATCGGTTTCAGCACCATCATCAGTAACATAGCATTCGCCATGTTCATAAGGGTTTAACGTTCCAGGATCTATATTTATGTAAGGGTCTAGTTTTTGAATGGTTACAGAAAAACCTCTTTCTTGTAATAATTTAGCTAACGAAGCAGCTATAATTCCTTTTCCAAGTGAAGATGTTACGCCTCCTGTTACAAAAACGTATTTAGTATTGTGCATGGTTCTTTTAGGTTTGGGCAAAAGTAGTAACTCTTAAATTTATCACAAATAAAAAAGAGAAAAACATTCACAAAATTAGTATATTTACAAGAATAAAAAATATTTACATTTTTTTTTATTTTGTATTTGCTATATACAAAAACAGTTGTATATTTGCCCACGCTTTTAACGAGGTAATATCGTTAATAAAAAAATAATTAAGAAGATTTTTAAAAATACATATAATGCCAAAAAGAACGTACCAACCATCAAAAAGAAAGAGAAGAAACAAACACGGTTTCATGGAAAGAATGGCTTCTGCTAATGGTAGAAAAGTGTTGGCTCGTAGAAGAGCAAAAGGAAGAAAGAAAATTTCTGTTTCATCTGAAACTAGACATAAAAAATAAATGATTAACAATTTGTTAATATATTAGGTGTTACTTTTTAAGTAACACCTTTTTTTATACCTAAGCACTACTTATTTTTGTAACACTAATAAATACAATAACTTACAATGCCAAAAAGAAAAGACCTTAAATCCATTTTAATTATTGGTTCAGGACCTATTGTTATTGGTCAAGCCTGCGAATTTGATTATTCTGGATCACAATCTTTACGTTCTTTAAGAGAAGATGGAATCGAAACTATTCTAATCAACTCAAATCCTGCAACTATTATGACTGATCCATCAATGGCAGATCATGTGTACTTGTTGCCATTAACCACAAAATCAATTATTCAGATATTAAAAGAGCATCCACAAATTGATGCTGTTTTGCCAACAATGGGTGGGCAAACCGCTTTAAACCTTTGTATTGAAGCTGATGATAAAGGCATTTGGAAAGATTTTGGTGTAAAAATGATAGGTGTAGATATCAATGCCATTAATGTTACAGAAGATAGAGAGCAGTTTAGAGAATTGATGGGGAAAATTGGTGTACCAATGGCACCTCAAGAAACTGCAACATCATTTTTAAAAGGTAAAGAAATTGCACAAGAGTTTGGTTTTCCTTTGGTAATTCGTTCTTCTTATACTTTAGGAGGTGCTGGAGCCTCTATTGTTTATGACCCTAAAGATTTTGATGATTTATTAAGTAGAGGTTTAGAAGCATCACCAATTCATGAGGTGATGATTGATAAAGCCATGATGGGTTGGAAAGAATATGAATTGGAATTGCTACGCGATAAGAACGATAATGTTGTCATTATCTGTTCTATCGAAAATATGGATCCAATGGGAATCCATACAGGAGATTCTATTACAGTAGCTCCTGCAATGACACTTTCTGATAAAACATACCAAAAAATGCGTGATATGGCCATTCATATGATGCGTTCTATTGGAGATTTTGAAGGTGGATGTAATGTGCAATTTGCAGTTTCTCCAGACGAAAAAGAAGAAATTATTGCTATTGAAATTAATCCACGTGTATCGCGTTCATCAGCATTAGCGAGTAAAGCAACTGGTTATCCTATTGCAAAAGTGGCAACGAAATTAGCTATTGGGTATTCTTTAGATGAATTAGAAAACGGAATAACAAAATCTACTTCAGCTTTATTTGAGCCTACATTAGATTATGTAATTGTAAAAATACCACGTTGGAATTTCGATAAATTTGAAGGTTCAGACAGAACTTTAGGCTTGCAAATGAAAGCTGTTGGAGAGGTAATGGGTATTGGACGTTCTTTTCAAGAAGCATTGCACAAAGCAACACAATCTCTTGAAATTAAAAGAAATGGATTGGGTGCAGATGGTAAAGGGTATACGAATTACAATGAAATCATAGAAAAATTAACCAATGCAAGTTGGGATCGTGTTTTTGCTATTTATGATGCCATTGCTATGGGAATTCCTTTAAGTAAAATCTATGCGATTACTAAAATAGACATGTGGTATTTAAAGCAATATGAAGAGTTATTTCAATTGCAAAAAGAAATATCTACATACACTATAGATACGATTCAAAGAGATTTACTTTTAGAAGCCAAGCAAAAAGGTTATGGAGATAGACAAATAGCACACATGCTAGATTGTTTAGAAAGTGAAGTTTATGCTAAAAGAGACGAACTAAAAGTACAACGTGTTTTTAAATTAGTAGATACTTGTGCTGCCGAATTTAAAGCAAAAACACCTTACTATTATTCAACTTTCGAAAATGAGATTGAAACTGCTGATGGAGATATTGTAATTGCTAACGAAAGTATAGTTACAGATAAAAAGAAAATAATTGTTTTAGGTTCTGGACCAAATAGAATTGGACAAGGAATTGAGTTCGATTATTGTTGTGTGCATGGAGTCTTAGCAGCTGCAGAATGTGGTTACGAAACTATTATGATCAACTGTAATCCTGAAACTGTTTCTACAGATTTTGATACAGCTGATAAATTATACTTTGAACCTGTGTTTTGGGAGCATATTTATGATATCATCAGACACGAAAAACCAGAAGGTGTAATTGTACAATTAGGTGGACAAACTGCTTTAAAATTAGCAGAAAAGTTAACCAAATACGGAATTAAAATTATAGGAACTTCTTATGAAGCGTTAGACATTGCAGAAGATAGAGGACGTTTTTCTACTTTGTTAAAAGAAAACAATATTCCATATCCAGAGTTTGGTGTTGCTGAAACTGCTGATGAAGCTTTGGCATTAGCAGACGAATTGGATTTCCCAATTTTGGTAAGACCTTCTTATGTTTTAGGAGGCCAAGGAATGAAAATTGTAATCAACAAAGAAGAATTGGTAGAACATGTAGTAGATTTATTGCGTAAAATACCAAATAATAAATTATTATTAGACCATTATTTAGATGGTGCAATAGAAGCAGAAGCAGATGCAATTTGTGATGCTGATGGAAATGTGTACATCATCGGAATTATGGAACACATAGAACCTTGTGGAATTCACTCAGGAGATTCTAACGCTACTTTACCAGCCTTTAATTTAGGTGATTTGGTGATGCAACAAATTATAGATCATACACATACCATTGCAAGAGAATTAAAAACGGTTGGTTTAATTAACATACAATTTGCCATTAAAGACGATACGGTTTATATTATTGAAGCCAACCCAAGAGCTTCTAGAACAGTGCCTTTTATTGCAAAAGCTTACAAAGAACCGTATGTAAATTATGCCACCAAAGTAATGTTAGGAGAAAAGAAGGTAACAGACTTTAACTTTAATCCGCAATTAGAGGGTTATGCTATTAAGCAACCTGTGTTTTCTTTTAATAAGTTTCCAAATGTAGATAAGAAATTAGGACCAGAAATGAAATCTACAGGAGAAAGTATTTTATTTATTGATAGCTTAAAGGATGATGAATTTTACGATTTATATTCAAGACGAAAAATGTACTTGAATAAGTAGAATTTCTATTTAGAGATTAAAAAAACGAGGCTGTCTGAAAAATAGGTTTAGATGTCATTTTGAGCGAAGTCGAAAAATCTATGTATTTAATTATCAATAAATAAGATTTCTCCATTGCAGTCGAAATGACAAATTTTAATACTTTCAGACAGCCTCGTTTTTATTTTTTAAAAACTATCGACAAAGTTGTAATTAAGAACCTCAGCTTGATTGTTATATCCTAAGAAAATTATTTTAAGTCAAGGTATTGTCATTTCGACCTTGTGGAGAAATCTAAACTATTCCAATGAAAAATTTATAAATTTAGCTGTTTCTCTATTGTTTTAATCGGCATGACGTATAATTCAAATTAACAGTTTATTTTAATCGAACGCATCCTTAGAGAATCATATTAAAAACATAACCTGAAATTATAATACATAAGGTTACAACTGCAAAGAATATTGCAATTAATTTAAAAGTCATCACTTTCTTTAAAAGCATAGCTTCTGGTAACGACAACCCAATAACTCCCATCATAAATGCAATAGCAGTGCCTAAAGGAATTCCTTTAGTAACCAATACTTGTACAACAGGCAGTATACCAATTGCATTAGAATACATAGGTACAGCTAGAATTGTTGCAATTGGTACAGCAAAAAGATTGTCTTTTGCCATATATTTTTCAAAAAAAGCTTCAGGTATGTAACCGTGCATAAACCCTCCAATTACTATCCCAATCAAAACATAAGGGAGTACACCTTTTAGAATTTTTAAAATTTCTGTAAAAAGAATAGAAAATCTCTGTTTAATCGTTGGTTTTTCTAATTGAAATAATTCTTGTTCTCTTTGAGCATTTGCTAATATTTCTTTAACCCAAGGAGTGAGATAGGCTTCTAATTTTAAATTTTGAAGAATTATACCTGATATAGTTCCTAATAAAATGCCACTAATAACATAAATTATTGTGGTTTTTACACCAAAAAGACCAATAAAAAGTCCGATTGCAATTTCATTTACCAAAGGAGAAGTTATTAAAAACGAAAAAGTAACTCCCAAGGGGATGCCTCCTCTAACAAAACCGATAAAAAGAGGAACAGAAGAACAAGAACAAAAAGGTGTTACAACACCAAAACAACTAGCAATTACATATTCTAAACCATATAATTTATTTCTTGATAAATAATTCTTGACTTTTTCTACAGGAAAAAAACTATTTAAAATTCCCATAAAAAACATTACTATTAAAAGTAGTATTAGAATTTTTATGGTATCAAAAATGATAAAGTGCAATGCCTCAGTAAAATGTTCAGTTTCTTTTAGGTGTAAGATATCATAAACCAACCAATCTGCAATATTTTGTATCCAATCAAACATAGTTAATGTATTGTAAATCTTTTATGATGTTTTAATCGAAAAGATTTCCTCGACGATTTGCGTCGGAGTTTTCGATAAAATTGTCATCCCGAACTTGTTTCAGGATCTAGATACTATAATTTCGGTTTTTTTATCTAAAACTAAAAAATGAAACCAACAAAGTACCTCTTAGGTTTTGCCTCAAGGATAGTTAGTTTCGAGAAATTATTATATTTTATTCATTTAAAAGTGTAAAAACCTCACTTTTTAGAGGTACTCTACCTTTAATTACAATGGCATCGTTAATAACTAATGCTGGAGTAGACATTACGTTAAATTTCATAATTTCTACAATATCTTCTATTTTTTCAACTGTAGCTTCTATATTATTTTCAAAAATAACCTCATTTAGAATGTTTGTCATTTGTTTACATTTTGCACATCCAGTGCCTAATATTTTAATTGCTGTCATCGTATACATTTTTATAGAAACAAAGGTAAGATTGAGAATTGGTTAGTAATGTGACT
Organism: Polaribacter litoreus; assembly: GCF_054584775.1. Taxonomy (NCBI): domain Bacteria; kingdom Pseudomonadati; phylum Bacteroidota; class Flavobacteriia; order Flavobacteriales; family Flavobacteriaceae; genus Polaribacter; species Polaribacter litoreus. The sequence goes on from NZ_JBTLRD010000021.1 coordinate 30,783, forward strand.
TTTGTCACACACAGATTTTTAAAAGGATATACTGTTTTTTTTACAATGGGTATACATTAAAAATTAATGGAATTATTTTAATGGTACACTAATGATATAGATTTCTTATTTGATATTAAAACTAGGACCAGAAATGAAATCTACAGGAGAATGCATTTTATTTATAGATTCTTTAAAAGACGATGAATTTTACGATTTATATTCAAGGCGAAAAATGTACTTGAATAAGTAGAATTTCTATTTTGATATTTAAAAAGCCTCCAATTCTTTGTTTTGAATTGGGGGCTTTTTTTATGGATTTTTCTAACTTTTTTTGTTATGGTTTGTTACTGAATTTAGCAATTAAGTCAGTAGATGTTTTGGTTTCATTTCAAATTATTTTTTCAAAAACTTTTTGGTAAAAATATTTTTTTCATTGTCAACAATTTTTAATATGTAAATACCACTTTTTAAGTTAGCAATGTTAATTTTGAATGCATTGTTAACTTTCTGTATGTTTGATTTAAAAGTAACTTGGTTAACAGAATTAATTATTTTAATACTTATAGGGTAACTAATACTTTTTAAATCAATTTTTAGATAATCTAAAACTGGATTTGGGTATAATGAAATTTTTTCTTTTTTAAGTGTATTTGCTGATAATGTGGTTTGAATAAACCTTGTTAAAGTATAATTAGAGTAAACCCCTGATTGAGGAATTTGAGATTGTCCTGCTACTAATATTTTATCATCATAAAATATAATACTCATAGGGATATCATCTGTTTCAAAATTGTTAATATCACTTAAATTAAATTCGTAAATACCTGTAGTATTAAAATTTTTGTCTAAATTTCCATTTGAATGATACTTTTTAATGAATAGGTTTCTTTTTGGATATACATTTATTTGATCTCTATTCATACTTAATGTTGAAATACTAGAATCTGAGTGGACAAAATAGTCGTAAGTATCTCTATCGATTACCGTAATTTGTGAACTTAAGTCAGACAGATCTATTCTAAATAATGACGCATCATAATTAGAATTATATATATCGTTGTTTATATTAATTACATAAAATTTATTATCTATAAACTTTGCATAAAAATAAAAAGGATCATAAGTAGGCATAATATAGGATCCAGTATTGTTGAATGATTTATCAAAATTACCATTGGTATCTAATTTTAATAATGCAAGCTCTGAGTTTTCATTATTTATGTAATTTCTTCCAGTACAGGCAATAAAAAAACGATTATTCTCAATTTTCGAAATATTTAGGATACGTTCTGTTGCCATTGGAAATACATAAAGTTCTTTATTACCATTATTTTGAAAAGAAGTATCAATTGTTCCATCTGAATTAAACCTTGTTAAAAATAATTTTTGCCAAGGGTAAGTTTTTTTTATTCCTACTGCAATAATTTTATCATTTGAATCAATAACCATGTTATAAAAACTCTCATTTTCATTTATATGATGTGTCAAATAACCCTCATTACCAAAAGTTGTATCTAATACTCCATCATAAGTTGCTCTAAAAATTAATCCATCTTTAAAACTTGTAGTATTTTGGACTGCGCCCAAAAAATAGTAGAAATTATTTATTAATTTAACATTATTAAAAAATAAGTTTGGTATTTGAAACTCTCCATTTATTCCAAATGATTTATCAATAGTCCCATTTTTATTAAAACGAACTATTTTATTATTACCAATTCCAACAAATTTATGGTCGTTAAGTAAAATTGTTCTAGTTAGACTATTATTGTTAGTACTATTATAAGGATAATTTGTATTAACTATTCCTGAGTTTCCAAATGATTTATCCCGAATTATATTTTGGCTATATGTAAATACACTAGTACTTAAAAGAAACATTAAAAATAATATCTTTTTCATATGTAAAACTTCTGATTTATTTCATAAAGTAATTGAATATTTGAGAACTTATAAACAATTAAAGTTAATCAAAAAAGTTGAACAATGACAGTATTGTACAACTTTTTTGATTAATAAGTTTTGATTTGTATTTTATTTTTAGGCTTGTATTATGTTTTTCAATAATAAATTCTTGTTTTAAAATTCAATTTATTCTTTCAGTCATATCAATAAGCATTTAAAAAATGATACCTTTTAAAGAAATTATGCTCATTAATAAATAAACTACTACAATTTCCTCTTCTTAGTATGTAAAACAAAAGTAGCATTAAAACCAAAATGGAAATTACCATCCTTTGCATTAAAGTTGTTTGTAGTTTGTGTGATAAACGTATCTTCTACAAAGTTTCTGGCATTGGTCATTTGAAATTGGAGTAATAAATCGCCCATTTCCCAATTTACACCTACCATAAATGCATTATACGTGTCAACAGATTTTAAAGGATTGGCAACATAATAATATTCAGAAACAATAGCAGCGTGATTGCTTATTTTATGACGTCCGCCAAAAGCAACAGCAAACTGATTATTTGGATCTGTTGTAAGCAAATCATCTGCTCTATGTATAAAAGTAGGTGCTATTTGTAAAGAAATATCTGGATTAATTTTTCTAGCAATTAACACCTGACTTGTAAACGCATATTTAGTATCAGAATCTGTAATTTGATTGTAAATACCTCCGTTTGTATTTTCAACTTTTCTTTGAGAAATAGTTTGCAACAAAGTGATGCTTACAAAACTTTTTTTACTGTTTTGCGATTGTTTAAAAAGTTTGTATTTTAAAAATCCGTCTGTAATTTTATCATGATTGGTATAGCCTAACCCTAAAGTAAAATTATCTGAAAACGCATAATCTAAACCATAACGTGTACTTACAACATCCGCTAAAAAACGTTGCCCTTCAAAATTCGGAATGTTCCAGTATCTGTTATACAAAGAAAATTCTAAAGCGCCTTTTTTGCGAGTTTCTATAGAATGCCCTAAGCCAATTCTAGTAGTTTTAAAAGTGGCAATTTCATAAATGGTGTTGTCTGGAAATTCGTTATTTAATTTGTCTAATAAACTTTGCGCATTCAATTTTATACTCAATATAATAAATAGAAAAACAAGAAATTGAAAGTTGTTATTATTCTTCATAAGTCTGGTATTGAAATAAAAATTGAATAGAAATGGTTTTGGCAATATTACTGGCTAAAATTGGTGGAATTTTAATTTTAAAATCATTAACAAACACATCAAAATTACCAGATATGGTATAATTACCATCTTTATTTTCTATAGTTGCTTGAATATCTATTGCCTTGGTAATTCCATGAATATTTAATGTACCACGAACAATTTTAGTTTGTTCACCTTGCAAATTGGCATTAAAATCAACAATTTTACCTTCAAAACTGGCTTTTGGATAAAGGTCAGATTCGATATAACTTTCATTAAAGTGTTCGTACATTAAATCTTTTTTAAAAACAAAAGCGCGCATTAACATACTAATGGCTATTTCATTATTTTTAATATCTAAAATACTTAATACTTGATTGTTTTTAGCCTCAATATTTTCAACAGAAGTATAACTGAAAAAAGAAATTTGTCCTTGCCTAGCAATAAATAGATTTTGCGTAATATTAAAATTTGCAAAACAAAAAATCAATAAAATAAGTGGTAATAATTTATTCATTTTGTGGTAAGTCAATGGTACAGTTTAATAAAACAACATCTTTTAAAAAACCTTTACAAATACCTTTTATTGTAATGGGTTGATTTTTATGCAGTTGTTTTAGTTTGTTTTCTTGATTTTTGTTGATGTCACAAATTACACCAAAATTTTTAAATTCTGTATTTAAAATTATCGTAGTTCTATCATTTAAAAAAGTGATGTCTTTAATAGTGCCAGAAACTTGTATAATTTTTTCGGAGTACAAGTGGTTAGCTTCTTTTTCATTAGTAGTGTATTTATTTATCAAGCTATTTGCACCGATAATTAATGCAGCTTTTTCATTCTCTAAATTTCGATTAGACATAGGAGATGAGCTATTCCAAACAAAATATCCAAAGAAAATTAGGGATAAGAAAATTATAATTATAAAAAACTTGTTTTGAGTTTTCATGCAATCAAAGAAAGTAAAAAGAGTTATGTTAAGAAAAAAATAGTTAATGAAAAAGAAAAAAATAAGCTTAAGAGGAAATTTTTGTAGTTAAAAAGAAAAGAATAGTAGTATATTTCCGAATCGTAATTTTTGTATGAAAAAAGACAAACTCTATTTTTTAACCTTTTTTTCTATAGCTGCTATTTTTACATTGGCAGCTTTGTTTGCGTCACCATATTTTATAAGTATGAGTGCAAATCAATTGATAGAAGTACAAGTAGAATCTAGCAAAAGAGAGGCAGATGAAATTGCAAAATTAATTGATTTTCAATTGTCTTCTAAGATCGACAAAGACGCTGTTGTAACTAATATTCAGGAAATTATCGAAAATACAAGTTCAGATAATTGGTTTATAAGTGTTATAAATTGGGGTGGGAGAGAGGTTGCTAATCCAGATAAAACTCAAGTTGGTCAATTGGTAAATTCTAATCAAACCTTATTAGCCTCTTTAAAAGAGAATAATAATTCTGATAATTTGTATGAAATATTGTTAAATCATGGTAAGGTATCACCTTCAGAGATTATGTATATCTCTCCTGTAAAAAATTCGGATTTAATTGTTGCTGCCAATGTAAACATTAACAGTATTAAAAATCGGATGAGTGCTTTAAAAAGTAATTTTTACTTTATTTTTTTAGTGATGGGTGTTTTGGTGATTATACTGTCATTTATAGCGGTTAGAATTATTGGTAGCGCTTACGAAAAACAGTTAGAGTTGAAGAATTCTACCTTAACATCCGAAGTTGTAAACCTATCTAAACTAAATATAGATTTGGTTTCTTATAAAGAAAAATTGGCCGAAATTACCGATAATAAACAACCAAAAAAATCAACCGAAAAAGAGATAGAAAAAGAGCGAATACTAACTTATGTAAGAAATGAACTTGTGCCTGTTGCTATTAAAGATATTGCTTATGTGTATACAGAAAATACAATTACTTATGTAGTTTGTTTTGATGGTAAGCGTTCTACAACAAATATGAGTTTAGATGATATGTACACCAACTTAAATTCAACTTTGTTTTTTAGAGCCAATAGACAATTCATTATTAGTATAACAGCCATAGATAAGATTATAAAATATGGAAAAAGCCAACTAAAAATCTTATTACAATCTAAAGCATCCGAAGAAATTATTATCAGCAAAAATAAAGCAGCAGAGTTTAAGCAATGGTTAAATATGTAGTTTTGTTCATTTAAGTTTAAATAAATCTAACGCTCCTTTCAACTGATTTTTTTCCTTTTCATCTAATTTTATTTCCTTTTCGTAAAACTAGATAGTTTGTAAACTCCTTAATTTTAGTTACTTTACAACATGATTTATAAACCAACTAAAATGATGAACGTCTTAAAGTTTAAAATATCGTTTTTATTAATTATGATAATAACATTGTTTTCTTCGTGCTTAACAAATGTTGATGAAGAAATAGTAATCGATTCAGACACTCCAGACCCTTGTGCAGATATTACCTTTACTACTCATGTACAACCTATTATCGATGCCAATTGTGTAAGTTGTCATAATGGAGGTCAGTTTCCAAATTTATCAACTTACAATGGTATAAGTGCAAATGCAGCAATTGTAAAATCTGAAGTTGTAACAGGTTCCATGCCTCAAGGAGGTAGTTTAACCAACCAAGAAATACAAGCTATAAGTTGTTGGGTAGATGCAGGAGCTTTAAATAATTAAAATATATAATGATGAAACAAAAAAAAATATGGTTTAGTGCAATTTGCTTTTTATGTTTAACCACGTTTATTAATGCTCAAGAAAAGTATTTAACTACAACTGGTAAAATTAATTTTTTTTCTAAAGCAACTTTAGAGGATATTACTGCTGATAATAGTAAAGTGTCAAGTATTATAGATACCACTACAGGTGATATGGCTATAAAAATGAGCATAAAGAATTTTGAGTTTAAAAAGAAATTAATGCAAGAGCATTTTAACGAAAACTATTTAGAGTCAGATATTTATCCTACAGCTATGTTTAAAGGTAAAATTTTAAATTTTAATACCATGGATGAAAATGCTAAAGAATTTACGGTTAAAGGAAAAATTACAATTCATGGGGTTACTAAAGACTTAGAAATTAAAGCAGACTGTATAAAAACTGCAGATTTTATTAAAGTTTCTGGTAATTTTATGGTGGCCTTAGAAGATTTTAAAATTAAAATACCAAAAATTGTTTTTATGAAAATTGCAGAAAATATAAAAGTAACTTTTAATTTTAATCACAAACCATACAAGAAATAATAACTACTAAAGATGAAAAAAATACTATTAGCCGTTTTTCTATTTTCAATAAACATTTCATTGTATAGTCAAGACGATTTGTTTACTATTTTAGATAAAGAAACTCCCGAAAATAAAAAAGAAGATATTGTAACAGCTACCTTTAAAGGAACGCGAATTTTAAATGGGCACTCTATAGAAAACAGAAAAGCCAAGGAGTTAGAGTTTATCATTTCTCATAGATTTGGTGCTATTAATTTAGGTTTTGACGAGTTGTTTGGTTTAGACCAATCTAATATTCGTTTTGCTTTAGAATACGGTTTAACAGATAATGTAACTGTTGGTTTTGGTAGAAGTAGTTTTGAGAAAACATTCGATTCTTTTTTAAAATATAGTTTGATAAAACAGCGTAAAGGTAACAACGCATTTCCTTTTGCCATTTCACTTTTTGGAAGTATTGCTGCTAAAACGCAAGATGAAGAATTTCCTATTGTAGAACGTTCATTTTCAGAAAACCTTTCGTATGTTGGTCAGGTATTAATTGCTAGAAAATTTAGCCAAGCTTTATCTTTACAAATAACCCCTACTTACATCCATAGAAATACTGTAAGAGATGCTTCAGATCCTCATAGTATTTTTGCACTGGGTTTTGGAGGAAGAGTAAAATTGAGCAAACGCGTATCATTAAATAGTGAATATTATTGGGCTTTTGATGAATCTGTTTCTATTGATGCCAGAAATTCGCTTGCTTTTGGTGTAGATATTGAAACAGGTGGGCACGTGTTTCAATTAATTTTATCGAATGCAATTACCATGATTGAAAAAAGTTTTATTGCTGAAAATACAGGTGATTTTTTTGGAGGTGATATTCACTTTGGATTCAATATTTCTAGAACTTTTTAAAACTAAAATTGTTAGCTGTTGTACGTTTTAATTTATGTTAATTATGGTTTTAACTTCCTGCAAATGGAGTTCCAAAAATTCCAACAGCAAGTTCTGCCCAAATAATACATAATGCTACAAATACAATAATTACTAGTAGAGCTCTATGGCTTACTTTTTTTATTTTTCTTAAAATAACTTCAAGTATTGCCCCAGTGCTTATCAATAAAAATCCAGCAACCACAAAATCAAAAATTTTCCATTTTACTTCATTTGTAAAAATCATAGCTATAAGCGGAATGAACAATAGAGTCATGGCAACAGTCAAAATAATAATAAGTCTTTTGTTTGGGCGGCTGCTTTCTTTCATGTTAGTATTTTTAAGCGTATAATTTAATTTTAGGTAAGTTAAGAATATCGATTTAAATTTCTAATCTAAAGTTTTAATTTCAACTTTGTATAAATTCTCGAAAATATCGAAAATGGTTTGAGCTTCTTTTTTTCTGATAGAGATGGTGTATTCACAAGTTAACTCTAATTTTTGAGCAGTTATGGTAATGTCTTTCTCTTTTATGATGCGCATTACCTTGTTCATCATATCATAATTAAAACATACTTTATAAAAAACATCAATGGTTTTTTCTACAATTTCAGAAGCTTCTAAAGCTAATTTAGCTGAAGTTTTATAGGCATTAATTAAACCACCAACCCCTAACTTTGTACCACCAAAATAACGTACAGAAACGATTAAAATATTAGTAACATCAAAAGATTGAATTTGCCCGTAAATTGGCAAACCAGCAGAGTTGCTAGGCTCACCATCATCATTAGCTCTGTATTTGAGATCTTCAATCCCTATTTGATAAGCGTAACAAAAATGACGCGCTGTGTGGTGTTTTTTGCGTAAATTTTCTAAAAAATTCTTGACATCATCTTCATTTAATACCGGAAATGCGTAGCCAAAAAACTTACTGTTTCTGTCTTTAAAAAGTGTTTCTTTTGATGGTTTAAGTATGGTTTTGTAGCTATCTTCCATATCCAATTTTTTTTAAAAAATATATTTTAGTATGAGCCAACAATTCACGAATTGTTTAATTGATATAAAACAACTGCTGCATAATTTATGATTTCCGCTTAAAATAAGCTTGGTATTGTAATTGTTATAAAAATGAGAATCTCTAATGCTGTCATTTTAAGCCAAAGCTACAATTACAATTCCTAAAATAGCTAAAGCCACACCAATTTTATTTTTTACACTAAATTGTTCTTTAAATATAAGGATACCAATAATGGTAGAAACTACAACAATACCCACATTATTAATGGTAAATATATCAGAACTTTCAAAACCTTCGGTTTGTAAGGCTTTTATTAAAAATATGATCGAAAAATAATTTGGGATTCCTAAAATAATCCCTGCAATAATATTTTTAACACCAAATGCTTCTCTTTTTTTAAAGGCTTTTACTATTAAAATAATAGCGGCAATACAGGCAGCAATACCAAACAAACTTCCAGAAAATATAGAAACATCATCTTTGGGCACGTAAGTAACTTCAACATATTTTAATGTAGTATCAATTATACCAGAACCTAAAAATAATAAAACAGGTAGTACTAAACCAGCTTCGTTAGGTAATGTTTTGTCCTCTTTTACAGAAGCCAAATATACTGCAATCAAAGCTATAACAATACCAAATATTTTTAAAGCAGTTACAGATTCACTATATAAAAACACACCAAAAAAAACAGGAATAACTACAGACATTTTACCGGCTACAGAAGTTACAGAAACCCCGTTTTTCTGAGCTGTCATTGCCATCACAAAAAATACGGATACAAATAAAACTCCTAAACAAAGTGCACCTAAAAACCAAGGCTGTAATGGAATTTCTAGTATAGAAAATTTTCGTTCAGCAAAAACAAATCCCATAATAAAAGCCACAATATAATTGATAAAAATAGCTTTTAAAACATCTACTTTATAAATGCCAAAGTATTTAAAAATAACAAATAGGCCTGTAGAAATTAAGATACTTAGCAGTAAAAATATCAATCGAGTTTATTTTTGGTGAACAATTCTGTAACGTCATCTATTCTCGGAGTTAAATTCCAAGTATGTATGCCTAATGTAGCTGCAGCATCTGTGTTTTCTTTTAGATCATCAACAAAAAGTGTTTCATTTGCTATCAAATTATTTTGGTTTAAAACAAACTTGTAAATGTCTGCATCTGGTTTTCTAAAATTGATTTCATGCGATAGATAAAATTGCTCAAAACAGTTTTTAAAATCACCGAAAAAATTATCACCTAAAGAATTTTGAACCCATTGTATATGCAAATCATTTGTATTGCTCAGTAAAAATAATCTGTATTTTTTACTGGCAGCTAATTTTTTTAAAAAGTCTAAACGTTCTCTCGGAAAATCTAACAAAACTGCATTCCAAGCAGTAATTAATTTGTCAGTAGGAATTCTAAATTTCTCATGAAAAAATTGGATAAAAGCATTTGTTGTCATCAACCCTTTTTCATAGTTTTGATAAACTGTTATCATTTCTTCAGTAATTTTTGAAACTCCTAAATCAGCCATTGCCTTGTAAGTTCCTTGTTTATCTAAATTGATGAAAATATCTCCAAAATCGAAGATGATGTTTTTAATCATTGGTATAGGTTTTTAAAATATCGTTTTTTATTTTTTCTTCGGATGTTAATTTACCGTTTAAAAGAGGTGCTTTTACACCATTTGCAAAAGTGGTTTCTCCAATAAAAACAAAAGCTTCATCCCATAAATTAGCGTCAATAAACGTTTGTAAAGTTTGTGTGCCACCTTCAATAATTACAGATTGAATGTTGTGTTTAAACAATACGTTACAAATTTGTTCGGCAATATTTTTAGTGAAATCTATGGTTTCAAAAACTACATTTTGTTTTATGTTTGTTGTTTTTTGTAATTTATCTATGATGCAAATTGTTTTTACAGTTCCGTCAAAAACATTTAATTTTTTTGAAGTTCTAAGCTTTGCATCTAAAACAACACGTATAGGATTATTACCAAACCAACTTCTAACATTTAATTTAGGATTATCAGCAATAGCTGTATTTGTACCCACCAAAATGGCGTGTTCTTTGGCTCTTAATTGATGCACTCGTTGTTGTGAATATTTGTTAGAAATCCAAACAGGAGATTGAGTTTGCCTGTTTAAAGGTGCAATATAACCATTTTTAGTGGCTGCCCATTTTAAAATGATGTGCGGTCTTTTTTTGTTTTGTGACGTAAAAAATCGTTTGTGATGTGTTTTACATTCCTCTTCTAAAACACCCACAATTACATTAATACCAGCATTTTGTAAACGTTCAATTCCTTTACCTGCCACCAAACTATTGGTATCTGCACAACCAATAACTACATTTTTCAATTGGTATTTTACCAACAAATCTGCGCAAGGTGGTGTTTTTCCATAATGAGAGCAAGGCTCTAAGGTTACATAAATAGTTGCTTCTTTTAAAAGCGCTTTATTTTTAACGGCATTTACAGCATTCACTTCTGCATGATTGCCACCATAACTAGAAGTAAAACCCTCGCCAATAATTTTATGTTGATGCACAATAACAGCACCAACAGAAGGATTTGGTCTGGTAGTTCCAATTCCGTTTTTTGCCAATTGCAAGCATCTTTTTATGTAAAATTCGTGAGTAATAATAGTAGGTTTTTAGGGTAAATAGATTTTTAAAGTTTAATTTTTATATTTTGGGTAATATCTAAAGGATAGTCAATAGAATACCCAAAAACTTTATATTGTAAATTTCCTTTAAATTGTATTTTAACAGATTTATTAAATACCGAATTTAATAAACCACCTAAGATTCCGTTTTTGTGATTTTCAAAAATTTTTTTAGTCGGAATTACCACTTTTAAAGGAACTGTAAATTCTTTTCTAGCAGGAATTGTAAATTCATCTGAAGAAACTAAAGCAACTTGAGTATCATTTACTAGAACTTTAACTTCATCTGTAGCTATTTTACCACCTACATCATTTGGGTTTTGAAAAAAAGCATTTGCCTTTAAACGTATAGTATCTGAGGTAACACTAATTAATTTTAGGTTGTCAACTTTTATAAAAACCGGCTTTTTATTTACAGTACAACTAAAAATTACCAAACAAAAAACAAAAAAATAGTATGCTTTTTTCATTAAAAATCATTTAAAAAATAGGTAACTTGCTCTTGCAAAAATACAGTAATAAATGACAAGTGAAGATTTTATCATAAGAGAAATAGAATCAAAAGATAATTTGCAATTGGCAAAGATGGTACGAAGTGTTATTCTTGAAATGGGAGCCCCAAAAGTTGGCACTGCTTATGAAGATAAAGCTACAGACCAAATGTTTGAAACCTATCAAAAAGAAAAAGCAACGTACTTTGTGGTAGAACATAACAATAAAGTTGTAGGTGGTGCAGGAATTGCTCAGTTAGATGATTTTGTAGGTAATATTTGTGAGCTTCAAAAAATGTATTTTTTGCCAATAGCAAGAGGAAAGGGTTTAGGTACAAAACTGATTTCTGTTTGTTTAGAGAAGGCCAAAGAATTTAATTTTGAACATTGCTATTTAGAAACATTACCCTACATGAAAGCTGCTGTAAAATTGTATAAAAAATATGGTTTTGAAAGTTTAGAAGCTCCTATGGGTAACACCTGTCATTACTCTTGTAATGTTTGGATGATTAAGAAAATTTAAACCTATGCTATACTACTTTTTAGGGATTTTACATCTTATTTTATTTTGTTGGGCATTCTATAATATTTTATATTTTGGAGTAAAGCCTTCTAAATCTTTGAGTTGGATTTTAATTGCCTTTTTCTTTCCGTTTTTAGGGGTATTTTGCTTTGTAATTTTCGGTATTAATAGAAGAAAAATTAAGTTTTTTGAACTAAAAGAAACTAAGAAAAGAAAGAATTTTATAAAAAAATCTTTAGAGGTAAATGAGAGTTTAAATACAGAATCTTTAACTGGCATCAAGCAAAAAAAAATAGCACAATTAATTCATAGCAATACGAATGCTGTTGTAGAAAATAATAATGAGGTAATCCTCTTAAAAAACGGAAAAGAAACTTTTGAAGCTTTGTACGCTGACATAAAAAATGCAAAACAATTTATTCATTTACAGTATTTTATTTTAGAAGAAGGAGAAATACTGAATAAAATCATCAAACTTTTAGAAGAAAAAAGAAAACAAAATGTAGAAATTAGAATTTTATACGACTCTATAGGAAGCTTTGATTTAACAAAAAAAACAAAGCAAAAACTAAAAGATATTGGTGTAGAAATATATCCAGAAACGCCTTTTAAATATGGTTCTTTTATTTTTTCGTTAAACTTTAGAAATCACCGTAAAATAGCAATTATCGATAATAAAATAGGGTTTACTGGGGGGGTAAATATTTCTGATGAGTACATTACAGAAGATACAGATTTGGGCATTTGGCAAGATGCTCATTTGCAAATAAAAGGCAGTGGAGTTAATGCTATTCACAAATCTTTTTTAAATGATTTTTATTATGCAACTCAGAAAGATTTAACAAATGCCGAAAAATATACATCAGTCTCTAACAGTAAAGGTAGTACAAAACTTCAAGTAGTTTCTAGTGGGCCAGATTACGAACAGTCTGTTGTAATGCAACAATATTTAAGTTTTATACATTTAGCAGAAAAAAGTATTTGTGTATTTAACCCGTATTTTGTTCCTACATTTTCCATTTTAGAAGCCTTTAAAATTGCTGCTTTAAGTGGTGTAGAAGTAACATTATTATTACCAAAAAAAACAGATTCTAAAATTGCAACTTACAGCATGTACTCTTACTTTGAAAGTTTATTACAAGCTGGTGTGCAAATTTATTTAAGAGACGATTTTTCTCATAGTAAAGTTATTTTTATTGATGATGAAATTGCTTCTGTAGGTTCAACCAATTTTGATTGTAGAAGTTTTGAGCATAATTATGAACTAAATGTAATTTTGTTTGATGACCATATTACCGCTGAAATTAAAGAAGAATTTGATGAGCGAAAAAATAAAGCCAATCATATTAATTTAGAAAAGTTTAAAAAAAGATCTGTAAAACAAAAAACCTTAGAGCGTTTGTGTCGTTTTTTAAGTCCTTTATTATAGTATTATGCAGTTAAAACAATTCAAAATATATTTTTCTGATGAACTTTCAGAAATTTATCCAAAAGAAGAAATAGCTACTTTTTTCTTTATCTTAATCGAGGAGTATTTGCACCTTAAAAGAATAGACACTGTTTTAAAGCCTGATTTTGTAATACAAGAAGAACGTTTAACTTTACTAATACAAGCTCTAGAAAAATTAAAAAAAGAACAACCACTACAATATATCATAGGAAAAACAGAATTTTTTGGATATCCATTTTTTGTAGACAAAAATACGTTAATTCCAAGGCCAGAAACAGAAGAGCTCGTAGAGTGGGTTCTTAAAGATGTACAAGATAAAAGACAAAAAAATAGAGAAGAGCAAGATAAATTCTTACAAATATTAGACATTGGTACAGGTTCTGGCTGTATACCAATTTCGTTGGCAAAAAATTTATCAAATGTATCTATTTCGGCTATCGATGTTTCTTTGGATGCGTTAAAAGTGGCAACTAAAAATGCTACTTTAAATAAGGTAAATATCAATTTTATAGAACGTAATATTTTAAGTGCTACTCAACTAGATTGTAACTATGATATTATCATATCTAACCCACCTTACGTAAGAGAACTAGAAAAAGTAGAAATTCAAAATAATGTTTTAGAAAACGAACCACATTTGGCGCTATTTGTAGCGGATAATAACCCGTTAGTTTTTTATGATAAAATTGCTGATTTGGCAAAGCGTCATTTATTAAAAGACGGAATGCTATTTTTTGAAATCAATCAATATTTAGGTAAAGAAACAGCTAATCTTCTTCAACAAAAAGGATTTCAAAACATTAAACTACAAAAAGATTTGTTTAAAAATAACAGGATGATAAAAGCGACACTGTAAAAAGAATTAAAAACCTAAACTTGTTAGCAAATGCTTTGGGCATCTTGTTGGTTTGGATGTTTTACGATTCATAAAAGCCAAAACAGAACTCCCTGTACAAATCAATTCATCATTTTGATTGGTAATTTTATAATTAAATTCAATTTTAACCATTGGTTTTTTTACCAAAATAGTTTCAATGGTTAAAACATCATCATAAAATGCAGATTTTATAAAATTACAACTTAAAGAAATTACAGGTAGCATTATTCCGTTCAATTCCATATCTTTGTAAGTAACCCCTAGCTTACGAAGCCATTCAGTTCTTCCCAGTTCAAAAAACTGAGCATAATTACCATGATAAACCACACCCATTTGGTCGGTTTCTGAATAACGTACTCTGGTATTTGTATATGAGTTTTTTAACATTTATAAATAAAATTTTTGGTATTCTACGTAAAAAATAATTAATAATCAATAGTAATTTGATTTTTTTATACTGTTTTTTATTCACATTTTTGTAGTGCTTAAGAAAAAGGGTATAGAGGTCTTTATAGCCTAACAATTTAATCAAAAAATCACTTAAATAATTCAATGAATAACACTGCTGAATCCGTTTGGACTGAATGTTTGACCTTTATAAAGGACAATATTAAGCCACAAGCCTACAAGACTTGGTTTGAGCCAATAAAACCGGTAAAACTGTCTGGTGAAGCATTGACGATTCAAGTGCCGAGTAAATTTTTTTACGAGTGGTTAGAAGAGCATTATATTAAATTATTACGCGTTGCATTAGTAAGACAATTGGGTAACGAAGCCAAATTGATTTACGATGTAAAAATGGAAAATAATTATAGTAGCAACAGGCCGCAAATTGTTAAAATTCCTAGTTCTAACAGAGACCCTTTAAAACCTCAAAAGGTAACAGTTTCTTTAGAGTCTAATAAAAGAGAGTTACGAAATCCGTTTGTTATTCCTGGACTTCAGAAGGTTAAAATTGAATCTCAATTGAACCCTAATTACAGTTTTGATAATTTTATAGAAGGTGATTCTAATAGATTAGCACGTTCTGCAGGTATGGCAGTTGCCAATAAACCTGGTGGAACGTCATTTAATCCATTATTAGTATATGGTGGAGTAGGCTTAGGAAAAACACATTTGGCACATGCTATTGGAGTAAACATTAAAGACAAATATCCTGATAAAACTGTTTTATACATATCTTCAGAAAAGTTTACACAACAGTTTATAGATTCTGTAAAGTCAAATACTAGAAATGATTTTATTCATTTTTATCAAATGATTGATGTATTAATTATAGATGATGTTCAATTTCTTTCTGGTAAAGCTGGTACACAAGATGTTTTCTTTCATATTTTCAATCATTTACATCAAAATGGAAAACAGGTTATTTTAACTTCAGACAAGGCGCCTGTAGATATGCAAGATATAGAACAGCGCCTATTGTCTCGTTTTAAATGGGGGTTATCAGCAGAGTTACAAGCACCAGATTACGAAACTAGGATATCAATTTTGCAAAATAAATTATACAGAGATGGTGTAGAAATGCCTGATGATATAATTGCATATGTTGCAAAAAATATAAAATCTAATGTAAGAGAGTTAGAAGGTGTTTTGATTTCTATGATTGCGCAAGCTTCATTTAATAGAAAAGAATTTTCTATAGAGTTGGCAAAGCAAATTGTAGATAAATTTGTAAAAAACACCAAAAAAGAAGTTTCTATAGATTACATACAAAAAGAAGTCTCAAAGTATTTTGATATGGATGTAGCTACACTGCAATCTAAAACAAGAAAGCGTCATATTGTTCAAGCACGCCAACTGGCCATGTACTTTGCAAAAAGATTAACAAAAACATCGTTGGCAAGTATAGGCAGCCAAATAGGGCAAAGAGATCATGCAACTGTATTACATGCTTGTAAAACTGTTGATAATCTTACTGAAACAGATAAACAATTTAAAAAATACGTAGACGATTTAACAAAGAAATTAACCTTTTAACTTTTAGAAATCAATTAGTAACAAACGTATTCTGTATTTTACAACAAATTTAAATTACTTTTTATCATGAAAAAAATACTAATGGTTTGCTTGGGTAATATTTGCCGTTCGCCATTAGCGCAGGGTATTTTAGAATCAAAAGTTAATCCAGAAGTGGTTTTTGTTGATTCAGCAGGTACAGCTGCCTATCATGTGGGTAATTTACCAGACAAACGCTCAATTGAAGTTGCTAGAAATCATGGAATAAATATCACCAATCAAACGGCTAGAAAGTTTGAAGTTTTAGATTTTGATAATTTTGATTGTATTTATGCTATGGATGAAAGCAATTATCAAAACATCTTAAAAACAGCAAGAAATACCGAAGATAAAAACAAGGTAAAGCTTATTTTAAATGAGTTATATCCTAATAAAAACCATTCTGTTCCAGATCCATATTATGGAGGAAAGCAAGGTTTTGAAAATGTTTACAATATGTTAGACAAAGCTTGTACAGTTATTGCAGCTAAATTGTCTTAATTTATTTGTAATTTAGTATTCTAAAATTATACAATGACTGGTAAATTATACTTAATTCCCACCACTTTAGGTGATGAAACAGAGCCTTTAGAGGTAATGCCCTTATCAGTAAAAAAAGTAATTGAACAAATTGATTACTATATTGTTGAAAATGAAAAGTCAGCAAGAAGATTTATCAAAAAAATTTCACCCAAAAAACAACAGCCAAGTTTAACCATAAAGTTGTTAGATAAATATGCTGTTGAAGAAGAAACTCAAAAGTATTTAGATGTCTGTGCACAAGGTTTTAATGTAGGTTTATTATCTGAAGCAGGTGTGCCAGCAATTGCAGATCCAGGAGCCAGCATTGTAAAATTAGCACATCAAAAAAATATTAAAGTAGTACCTTTAGTGGGGCCAAGTTCAATATTAATGGCAATGATGAGTTCTGGTTTTAATGGACAAAATTTTGCTTTTAATGGATATTTACCAATTGATAGAGCTGATAGAAAAAGAAAAATTAAAGAGTTAGAGCGTATAGCAAGAGATAAAAATCAGTCTCAAATATTTATAGAAACCCCTTACAGGAATGAAAAAATGTTTGTTGATTTAAAAGCAACTCTATCACTACAAACCAATTTATGTATTGCTGTAGATATTACATTACCATCCGAATTTATAAAAACAATGTCTGTGAAAGATTGGAAAAACCAACAGCCTAATCTGCATAAAAAACCAGCTATTTTTATTATTGATAAATAATTATATGGTCGCTTTTCTATCTGCTATCACTTTAGAAACATTGTAGTTAGCAAAACGTTTTAGATAATGTTGAATTGTTGACCCATAAGCGTCAGAAAAACGTATAGCTCCATTACTTCTTAGAAATTTTTTTACATTTCCTGCACCACTTAAATGGGCTGCAGCTAAAATTCCAGATTCTGTAATTTCAATTCCGTTTATTGTTTTACCAACAGATCTTTGAATGTCTTTTCTCAAAATCCATTTATTAACACTGCACAAAGCCACAAAAGCTTTTTCTTGTAACTCATAATTTTTTAAAAAAGCATTGGTATCATAAATTTTAAAACGTTTTAATGTGTTTCTACTAAATTGATATTTACCCAAGTAACCAAGTGTGTTGACAACTTTATACCTCCCCTGAGATTCCTTAAAAGCCAAAGCTTCTTTAAAAGCAACAAAATTTCTTTTTAAGTAAGGAATGTTGTAATCTACATTTTTTGGTAATGAAACTTCTTTACTAACAACCTCTATTTTGGTAATTGGTTTTTTACCTATTTTAGTTGCGTTAACTAAAAGTAAAGCTAAACTTACCAAAAATAAAAACTTTCTGATCATAATAACCGTTTTGTTTTGCGAGCGCAAATCTAAAACAAATTTTAAATTTACTGACAATCAGTGCTTTAATTTCGTCGAAATTATAAATTAGCTCGATAAAGTGTGAAATTTTTAAGAGAAATGAATCACTACAACGTTTCTTTTTATAGAATAATTAAAAAAACAACGCAGTTATAAACCTAAAAAGATGATATATTAACGGTTTACACCTTGTTTATTTAACCAATTATGGTATTTAGCGGCATTTCTGTTATGTTGAGACAAGCTTTTGGCAAATTTATGATAGCCAAGTTTGTCGGTATTTACGCACATATAAAAGTAATCATGTTTTTCAGCATTTAATACAGCATCAATTGTATTAATATCTGGCATCCCAATAAGGCTAGGAGGTAAGCCTCTATTTGTGTATGTGTTGTAAGGAGAATTAATTTTTAAATCTACAGATAACACTCTTTTTACTACATAATCTTGTCCCTTTACTTCTTTAATAGCATAAATTATAGTGGGGTCTGCTTGTAAAGGCCATCCATTCTGCAGTCTATTTAAATATAATCCAGCCACAGTTGGTCGCTCTTCTTTCTTCGCTGTTTCTTTTTGTACTATAGATGCTAAAGTAATTACTTCACTTTTAGATAATTTTAAGGCTTTTGCTTTTTGCAATCTACTTTTATTCCAAAAACGATTGTATTCTCTTAAAAGTTTATCGCGAAATTTATCGGCAGAAACGGTCCAGTAAAATTCATAGCTATTAGGAATACATATTTGCAAAACCGATTTTTTGGTGAGTTTGTTTTTTTGTAAAAAATCAGAATTTGTAAAAGATGTTATAATTGCAGTAGAATCTAGTGCTAATTGATCAGCTATTCTACCAGCAAATTTTTCTAGAGTGTCTTGATTGTTAAAAGAAATTTTTAACGGAGTTTGATTTCCACTACGCAACATATTTACCAAATCATTATTAGACATTCCTTTTTTTAATACATAACGACCTGTTTTAGGTTCAGAAAAATTCTTTTTTGCAGAAACCCATAAAAAAGTATTTGGGTTTTTAGAATAATCTGCAATTTTTTCTTTGATGTCTACCAAACTGTCAGAAGACTTTATGTAAAGTACATAATCTTCGGTAATTGCTTCTCCAAATATTTTCTGATAATAGTTGTAACCTAAAATTCCTCCTAATAATAATAGGAAACCTAAAATGTAAATAATTTTTTTAGTCAATGTGTTTAAATTTCTTGTTGATACGCAAAATTACTCTTTTATCAATTGAAATAAAATTTCATCTTTATATTTTCCTTGAGCAAATATCCAATCTTTTTTTATCCCCACTTGTGTAAAGTTATGTTTTTGAAATAAAGAAATACTTTTTGAGTTGTCAGATGTTATATTAGCATATAGTTGATGTAAATTCAAATAAGAGAATACATACTCAATTAATATAGACAATGTTTCAGAGGCAAAACCTTTATTTTGATAGTAAGGATCTATCAAAATACCAACTCCAGCCCTGTTGTGCTGCGGATTAAAATCAAACAAATCAACCATCCCAATTTGCTTTTTTTTAGAAATTTCTTCAATAATAAACCGAAATTGTTTGGTTTCATAGATGTCTAAATGAGCATTTTCCAAATATTGTTTTAATATATATCTAGAAAATGGCGTTTGTGTATGACTCACCTCCCAAAAAGATTCATTGTTTTCAATAAGATATAAAAAATTCAAATCTTCTGGTTCTATAGGTCTTAAACACAATTTAGATCTACACAAAGACATATATTTATAGTATTAAAATTTACAATTCAAATATAAGTTGATTTTTTAAACTAATTAAAGTCGGGATTAACCTGGTTAGTTTAGATAATAGTTTTTAGATTTTTTTTGATGATATATAATTTTGTTGT
>NZ_JBTLRD010000022.1:0-48199 GCF_054584775.1 Polaribacter litoreus
AAATAGTACTGTTGCACAGCTCAAAAGGTACTTTCCAAAAATTAAAATTGTAGCACGTGGTACTAAATTAAAAATTTACGGAGAGCCAGAAATTTTAAACGAATTTGAAAAACGTTTTGATCGATTAGTTAAATATTTTAATCGCTATAATAAGTTAGACGAAAATAGTATCGAACGTATTTTAACCTCTAATGGACAAGAAGAAAAAACAACTTCTGCTAAAAATGCTAAAGACATTTTAGTACATGGGGTAAATGGTAGGTTGATAAAACCCCAAACCGAAAACCAGCGCAAAATGGTATCGTTAATGCAAAAAAACGATATGCTATTTGCTGTTGGACCTGCAGGAACTGGTAAAACTTACACAGCTGTAGCTTTAGCTGTAAAAGCTTTAAAAGAAAAGGAGGTAAGAAGAATAATTTTAACAAGACCGGCTGTAGAATCTGGAGAAAATTTAGGTTTTTTACCTGGCGATTTAAAAGAAAAATTAGACCCTTACATGCAACCATTGTATGATGCTTTGCGAGATATGATTCCGCACGAAAAATTGGCATCACATATAGAAAAAGGAGTCATTCAAATAGCACCATTGGCTTTTATGAGAGGTAGAACTTTAGACAATGCATTTGTAATTTTAGATGAAGCTCAGAACACTACTCATAATCAAATGAAAATGTTTTTAACAAGAATGGGTAAAAGTGCAAAGTTTATTATCACAGGCGATCCTGGCCAAATCGATTTGCCCAGAAAACAAGTATCTGGTTTAAAAGAATCTTTACTGGCTTTAAAAAGTATTGAAGGTATTGCACAAGTATATTTAGATGATAAAGATGTAGTAAGACACAGATTGGTTAAGAAAATAATTACAGCCTATAAAAGTATAGAAACTGAATGATTAAGATAGAAAAAGAGAAATTAGGCTTACAAGACTACTTTTACATTGGGTACTTATATCTAATTATTTTAGGTATTGTAAGCGATGCCATTTTTTATGGAATTTTTGGGGTATCCTATTTAAACTATACCACAATTTTAGATGCTTTAATTTCTCCTATCAGTTTGTTAACCAATAATTGGAAAATATCGCTCTTTTTAGGTTTTATGTTTTGGTTGATGTATTTATATTTTACCAAATGGATGTTTCGTTTTTACGCTTATTTAAGAGAAAAAAAGTGGTACAGAAAAATGTACAACATAGAAAAATGGGATAAAAAATACGCGTTACTAAAAGAGAAGAAAAATATTATTCCTGGTATGATGTTTATTTTCTTTTTATTATTTATTTCTATGAGAACAGGCATGGGAATAGGAATGAAACATAAATATACCAATAAAGAAATTATACCTAATTATACCTTAATTTTTAAAGACAACACTAAATTAGATGTTCGTAAAATAGGACAAAATTCTGCTTATTTTTTCTATTTTATTCCTGGTGAAAAAGTAATTACAGCAACACCAATTACCGATAATTTAAAGCAAATAAAAGTACTTGAAAAGGAAACGAAATAATATTCTATAGCTTATTTTTGCATCTTTAATAACAATCAATTTAATGAATACGATTAACGAAACCAATTTTAATTTTCCAAAACAAAAGTCTGTATACAAAGGTAAAGTAAGAGAAGTTTACAATATCAATGACGAACTTTTAGTGATGATTGCTACTGATAGACTATCTGCTTTCGATGTAATTTTACCACGTCAAATCCCTTTTAAAGGTCAGATTTTGAACCAGATTGCAACCAAAATGATGAATGATACTGCAGATATTGTACCTAATTGGTTAATTGCAAATCCAGATGAAAATGTAGCTATTGGTCATTTGTGCGAACCTTTCAAGGTAGAAATGGTGATTAGACGATATCTTTCTGGTCATGCAGCTCGTGAGTATAAAGCAGGAAAACGTGTTTTATGTGGAGTAAAAATGGCAGAAGGTTTAAAAGAAAATGATCAATTTCCAGAACCTTTAATTACACCATCAACCAAAGCAGATAATGGCGAACATGATGAAGACATTTCTAGAGAAGACATTTTAGCAAAAGGAATTGTTTCTGAAGAAGATTACATCATTTTAGAAAATTATACAAGAGCTTTATTTAAAAGAGGTACAGAAATCGCAGCCAAAAGAGGCTTAATTTTGGTAGATACTAAATACGAATTTGGTAAAACAAAAGAGGGTAAAATTGTGTTGATTGATGAAATTCATACTCCAGATTCTTCTCGTTATTTTTATGCTGATGGTTACCAAGAAAGACAAGATAATAACGAAGCTCAAAAACAATTATCGAAAGAATTTGTTCGTCAATGGTTGATAGAAAATGGTTTTCAAGGAAAAGAAAATCAGCAAATACCAGAAATGTCTGATGAAAAAATCATCGAAATTTCGAACAGATATATAGAATTGTACGAACAAATTACTGGAGAATCTTTTGTAAAAGCAGCTACAGAAAATGTATTAGAAAGAATTGAAGAGAATGTAAATTCTTTTTTAAAAAGCAACTAACTTTCATAGACCTTTCAGGTTTAAAAAACCTGAAAGATCTTTATAAATTAAAAAAATGATTATAGAACCAAGAACAAGAGGATTTATTTGTTTAACATCACATCCAACTGGTTGTGAGCAAAACGTAATCAATCAAATAGAATATGTAAAATCCAAAGGCAAAATTGAAGGTGCTAAAAAAGTGTTAGTTATTGGTGCATCAACAGGTTTTGGATTAGCATCTAGAATTACAAGTGCATTTGGTTCAGATGCAGCAACCATAGGTGTTTTCTTTGATAAACCAGCTACAGAAGGCAGACCAGGTTCTCCTGGATATTACAACACTGCTGCTTTTGAAAAACATGCTCACAAAGCAGGTTTGTATGCAAAAAGCATTAACGGAGATGCCTTTTCTAATGAGATAAAAGAGCAAGTTGTAAATCTAATAAAAGAAGATTTAGATCAGGTAGATTTAGTAATTTACAGTTTAGCATCACCAGTTAGAAAACATCCTGAAACAGGAAAAAGATATAAATCCGTTTTAAAACCAATTGGCGAAGTTTTTACCAATAAAACTGTAGATTTTCATACAGGTAATGTATCAGAAATATCGATAAATCCTGCAGAAGGTGATGATGAAGAAAACACAATTACTGTTATGGGTGGTGAAGATTGGAAAATGTGGATGGATGCTTTACAAGCAGAAAACCTACTTTCTGAAGGCGCAACAACTGTGGCTTACTCTTATATTGGCCCAGAAGTTACAAAACCAGTGTATAGAAATGGAACCATTGGTGCTGCTAAAGATCATCTAGAAAAAACAGCTTTTGAAATTGCTGATGATTTAAAATCGATTAACGGAAATGCTTATGTTTCTGTAAATAAAGCTTTGGTAACTCAAGCTAGTTCTGCAATTCCTGTAATTCCTTTATACATTTCTTTATTGTTTAAGGTGATGAAAGAAAAAGGAATTCACGAAGGTTGTATAGAACAAATACAACGTTTGTACAGTGAACGTTTATTTGGTGGTGATTTAGCTTTAGATGATAAAGGTAGAATAAGAATTGATGATTGGGAAATGCGCGAAGATGTACAAGCAGAAATTGCTGAACTTTGGCAAAAAGCTACTACCCAAAATTTATCAGAAATTGGAGATTTAGAAGGCTACAGTAATGAATTTTTTAACCTATTTGGTTTTAAAGTTGATGGTGTAGATTATAATGCTGATGTTAATGAGGTTGTAAAAATACCTAGCGAACAATAAAATATTTTCCTGCAAGGTTTTTAAAACCTTGTAGGTATTTCCTTTTTTCATCTTAAACTTATTATCATAAGTTAAATAAAATTTTAATTGAAAGCAGTAACCATTAAACAACTTAAAGACGAATTATCTCATAAATCTGCTGATGAGTTAAAAGAGTTGTGTTTGCATTTATCAAGATTTAAAAAAGAAAATAAAGAGTTGTTAACTTATTTATTATTCGAATCTCATAATGAAGAAGGTTATATTCAATCTATTAAATATCAAATGGATGAGCAGTTTTCTGATATAAATACCAAAAGTTATTTTTACATCAGAAAAAGTGTGCGTAAAATTTTATCGCTTACCAAAAAGTTTATCAGTTATTCTAAAAAGAAAGAAACAGAAACTGAATTGCTTTTGTATTTCTGCAAAAAATTAAAAGAAATGAAGCCTTCTATAAATAGAAGTCAGCGTTTGCAAAATGTGTTTGATGCTCAAGTAAGAATGATAAAAAAAGCGATTGAAAAATTACACGAAGATTTGCAATACGATTATCAATTGGAATTAGATGAATTGTTAGATAGATGAAAAAAGAAAGACCAATTTTACAGGATTTAGTAAATGAAAGTACAACAGAAACAGAAGTTTTTCAAAACTCAGTTTTAAGACCAATTATTAAAATGCAACACCCTTTGTTAATTGCATTTTTTAATACGTATTTAATAAAAAGAAAAGTTGATTTTACAAAGTTATCAGAACAAAAGAAAAGAGCAAAAATAAAATCGGTTTTAGAAAAAGATTTACAATTTAAAAATCAAATTTTAGGTACTGTATTAGGTCATTTTTCTTTGGATGAATACAAAATATATCAAAACAATTCCTCCGAATTTAATAGAAGAATTAAACAAATCATCATCAAAAGACTGCAAGATTCTATAGATGAACTAGAATAAAAAAACCGCTACGACCAAGTAGCGGTTTCAATCAATCAACCAAAAACTTCTATGTTGTAATTAGGTATGCCTACCTAATGTTTAGAAGTAACTATTATTACAAAGATAAGGTTTATTTTGTTTAATTAAATGTTAAAAAAGATAAACGTTATTGAGTGGGTTTTATTTGTGATATAATTAAGATCTTACTTAGGCATTACCACTGTATCTATAGCATGAATTACTCCATTTGAAGCAGGTACATCAGTAATTACAATAGTAGACATATTGCCTTTAACATCTTTTAGAACTACTTTTCCGTCTTTTAAAGAAGCAGTTAAAGTTGCACCTTGTACAGTTTTTATATCAAATTTTCCATTATTGGCTTTAATTGCAGCTAAAACATCTTTAGCTTTAAACTCACCTGCAACTACATGATACGTTAAAATGGCGGTTAATAGTTTTTTGTTCTCTGGCTTTAGTAAGCTATCTACAGTACCTTTAGGTAATTTTCCGAACGCATCATTTACAGGTGCAAAAACGGTAAAAGGCCCATCGCTGTTTAAAGTTTCTACTAAACCTGCTGCTTTTACTGCAGCCACTAAAGTCGTAAAGTTTTCGTTTGCCACAGCAACACCCACAATTGTTTTTTCTTCCTTGTTGTTATTTTTCTTCTTTGGGTCTGTGTTGGCAAAAGTAGGTAATGAAACCATTATTGCTAATACAGTAGTGGTAAATAATTTTTTAAAATTCATAATTTATGTTTTAAGTTTATACAAATTTAGGTTAGTAAAATTCATTTTTGTTTAATTATATGTTAAATTAATTAAACAAAAAATTAAAGTTTACTTAAATAAAAAAAAACGCTTAAAAGCGTTTTTTTATTTAGAAATTCATGATAAAAATTTATCTACCACCTATAAGTTTTCTTTGATATCTACTTTGTACAATATCAGTAACAATTAAAATAGCAATCACAAAATAGAATGTTGTTTTACTCATGGGTACAATCTCTTCGCCAAATATTTTTATATGTGCCAAATGCCCACCTTCTGTAACCAACATAATGCCTACTATAAATAAAATAAAAAGACCCAATACTTCGTACATCCTATTTTTGGCTAAAAAAACAGATACTTTATCAGCTAAAAATAACATTAACAATCCACTAATAATAATGGCAACTGCCATAATAATAAATGCGGTGGTTGAATTACTAATTTCGCTAGTTAATCCAATTGCAGCTAAAATAGAGTCGAATGAAAAAACCAAATTCATAATTACAATACTAACAATTACAGCATTTGTAGATTTCTTACTTTTAGTGTTTACCATTTCAGAATCCTCTAAATTTGGTGTAGCAATCATGTGCCAAATTTCTTTAATAGCTGTATAGATAATAAATCCACCACCTAAAAGAACAATAATACTATGTCCATTAAAAGCAAACTTTACAACATCGTCTATACCACCTGTTAATAAAGAAAAAGGTTCTTGAAAATAATCTATGATTGATACCAATAAAAATAACAGTACAATTCTTAAAATAATAGCAATTAAAATACCTGTTTTACGCACCTTTTGCTGGTTGTTTACAGGCGCTTTTTTAGATTCTAAAGAAATGTATAATAAATTATCAAAGCCCAAAACAGCTTGTAGCATTACAAGCATTAATAGTGTAAAAATGTTTTCTAACATAGTGATTTTCGGTTAAGGCTCAAATATATTTGTATTACAATACATAAGCAACTTATAATTATCTATTTTTAAAATAAATATTTTGTTAGAATTCTAATACTTACAAAAGCAATTAGAATAGCGGTTGTTTTTTTTAATTGAATAGGAGAAAAGTACCGATTACTTAATCTGTTTCCTATTTGTCCACCAATAAAAACAGTAATTAATAATAACGAAGTTAAGTTCCAATCTATAATAAAATCAGGATTAGAAACTTGGCCTAATAAACCAGCAATAGAATTTACAAAAATAAAAATACTTGCTGTTGCTGCAATTTTTTTTGGTGTATTCCATTGAATTACATGTAAAAAAGGAGCTAAAAAAATACCTCCACCTATGCCTACCATTCCAGAAATAAATCCAATTATGCCGCCAATAGCTCCGTTTTTTAACTGATTCTGATGCGTATTTTTGATATCAGAAGAAATAATTTTTTTCGAAATCCACATAGTGATTGAAGCAAATAAGAGGGTAAATCCTAATAAAATAAAAAAGAATTGTTGACTTATTTTTAGATACCCACCAACATAAGACAAAGGAATACTCAAAACAATCAAAGGAAATATTTTTTTCCATGCTATTGTTTTTTGTTGATGATATAGAAAGATGTTGCTAGTTACCACAAGGATATTACACAAAAGCGCTGTTGCTCTAATTTGTGTAAATATAATTCCACTTAATGCCAAAATAGCTAAATAGCTAGAGCCACCCCCAAAACCAACTGAAGAGTATAAAACTGAAACCAATAAAAAGAGCAGAATTACAAACCAAAACTCTTGAAAAAGCAATACCATTTTGTCATTTTAAGATACCCGAAAATAAGTTATAATTCATAATTATTTGATTTTAAAAAAGATAATTTCTGAATTTATTTGCTAAATAAATATATATGTGCTAAATTTATATACATGAAAACTAAATCCTGCCCAAATTGTTCTTCCGAAGAATATGTAAAGAGTGGTATTGTAAACAATCGCCAACGCTATAAATGTAAATCTTGTAACTATTATTTTACTGTAAATAAGCTCGGTAAAAAAATTGATGATTACTTTGTAAACAAAGCATTACAACTGTATTTAGAAGGATTAAGTTATCGTGAAATAGAACGTATTTTAGGGATTTCACATGTAAGTATTTTGAACTGGGTAAAACGTTATGGAATTAAAAGGCCGCAGAACAAAAATTATCATCCAACTTATAAAATTTTAAATGCAAAAGAGTTGGGTATTTACTTTCAGAATGCAGAGAATTTAAAAGGAGCAGGTGTTGTGGTAACTGAACTTGGTGATAAGTTTATGTTGATTAAATGGGAACGTTTTAAAGATTAGGTATATAAAATTAACATATATATATATTAATTTTTTTTTAACATAAGTTTTTGTAGAAATTCGTTGAGTGCACAAATCAACTTTTTAATCAATCAATAACTTATGAAACAAAAACTTTTATTTTTTTTAGGACTTTTCCTTTTCATAAATTTAACCTTTTCCCAGGGTTCTACAGAGTACACAGGTGGTTACAAAGTTAAGTTTAATGATGATGGTTCTAAATATTTAAGAATCATTGCTTGGGGTCAGTTTTGGGCACAATACAATAATAATGTTCCTGCAACTACAGAGCAACTTAGCCTAAGCGTTAGAAGAGCAAGAATCCTAACATTTACACAGTTAAACAAGAATTTCTTAATACTAACCCATTTTGGTTTAAATAGTTTAAACGGAAATAATACGTCTCCTATTGGTGCTGGAGAGCGTTCTCAACTATTTTTCCATGGTTTTTGGGGAGAGTGGAAAATAACAAACAGCCTCAGTGCAGGTGCTGGTTTACATTACTGGAATGGAATTTCTAGATTAAACAATCAAAGCACACTAAATATGTTAACCCTTGATAATAACAGACAATCTTGGGCAACTATTGGCCTGTCAGATCAATTTGCAAGGCATGTAGGGGTTTATGCAAAAGGTAAATTGGGGCGTTTGCAATATAGACTTGCTTTAAACGAGGCAGGTTCAAGTACTTTAGATACAAGAGACCCTGTAGCTTTAGCAACAACAGTTTATGGTGGTAGAAGAATATTAGGTTCTAGAGATGCTGGTAAAGTAATTCAAGCTTATTTCGATTATAACTTCCTAGATAAAGAATCTAATCTTTTACCTTATAAGGTAGGTACATATTTAGGAAGCAAGCAAGTATTTAATGTTGGAGTAGGTTTTTTTAACCATAAAAATGGTGTTGTAAAGGCCAATGGTCAAGGATCAGATGTAAATATTTTTGCTGTTGATGCTTTTTATGATACGCCAACAGGTAGTAAAAATGCTGCAATTACTGCATATGCCGTTTACCAAGATAATGACTACGGACCAGATTATAATTTTAGTGCGTATTCAACAGGTAACATGATTTACACGCATGTAGGATACTTGATTTCTGGAGATATATCTAAAACAAGATTTCAACCTTACCTATCCTATCAAAATAGAACTATAGATGCCATTAATGATAATGCATCAAGATTAGGTATTGGAGCCAATGTGCTATTAACAGGGCATCACTCTAAACTTACCTTCGAGTATGCAAATTCTAAAATAGGGTCTGCATCAAGTAATGGTGTATTAACCATACAAGCAATGATTTATTTATAAACCAACAATTATGTCAACAAGCAACAACGCAAAAAAGTACTGGAAAGAGAACCTCAAGTATCTGCTAATTTTATTAGTAGTTTGGTTTCTAGTTTCCTATGGATGTGGAATTTTATTTCGCGAAGAACTGAATCAATTTAGATTAGGTGGGTTTAAACTAGGTTTCTGGTTTGCACAACAAGGGTCAATTTATGTATTTGTAATTCTAATATTCGTTTACGTCAGATTGATGAATAAACTAGATAAAAAATATGGTTATGATGAAGAATAACCCAATTAATCAACTAAAAAATTAAATATTATGAGTGTTCAAATATGGACTTGGATTTTAGTAGGAATTACCTTTGCATTATATTTTGGAATTGCAATTTGGGCAAGAGCAGGTTCTACCAAAGAATTTTATGTAGCTGGTGGTGGTGTTTCACCTTTAGCAAATGGTATGGCTACAGCAGCAGACTGGATGAGTGCAGCATCATTTATATCAATGGCAGGTATTATTTCTTTTGCAGGATATGATGGTTCTGTATATTTAATGGGATGGACTGGAGGTTACGTGCTTTTAGCGTTATTATTAGCCCCTTATCTTAGAAAATTCGGAAAATTTACTGTACCCGATTTTATTGGTGATCGTTATTACTCTAATAGCGCAAGAACTGTAGCTGTTATTTGTGCTTTAATTGTATCATTTACTTATGTTGCTGGTCAAATGCGTGGCGTAGGTATTGTGTTCTCTCAATTTCTTCAAGTAGAAATTATTTGGGGAGTGGTAATTGGTATGTGTATTGTTTTGGTTTTTGCTTTTTTAGGTGGTATGAAAGGAATAACGTATACACAAGTAGCGCAATATTGTGTGTTAATTTTCGCATTTATGGTTCCTGCTTTTTTCATTTCTTTTCAGATGACAGGAGATATTATTCCACAAATAGGAATGGGAGGTACTGTGGATGATGGAACGTATCTTTTAGATAAATTAGATGCCTTACATACGCAGTTAGGATTTAAAGAATATACAACAGGATCAAAATCTACTTGGGATGTTTTTGCAATAACGTTAGCTTTAATGGTGGGTACAGCAGGTTTACCACACGTAATTGTACGTTTTTTTACAGTACCTAAAGTAAAAGATGCACGTAAATCTGCAGGGTATGCCTTGTTTTTAATTGCAATTTTATACACTACAGCTCCTGCAATTTCAGTGTTTTCTAGAACTAATTTAATAGAAACTGTAAGCGAAACTAAATATTCAGAAATTCCAGAATGGTTTAAAAATTGGGAAAATACAGGTTTAATTGCTTGGACAGACAAAAATGGAGATGGAAAAATACAATATATAGCAGGTAACGCAATTAATGGTAAAAAACCAGTGTATAAGGATGTTAGAGGAACTTATGGTGAGCGTTTAGTAGCCAATGCAAGTACAGCTAAAAACGAGTTGTATGTAGATAGAGATATTATGGTATTAGCAAATCCAGAAATTGCAGGCTTACCAAATTGGGTAATTGCATTAGTTGCAGCTGGTGGTTTAGCAGCAGCATTATCAACAGCAGCAGGTTTATTACTGGTAATTTCAACTTCAATTTCTCACGATTTAATAAAAAAACAAATTAAGCCAGATATTTCAGATAAATCTGAATTAATGTGGGCTAGAGGTTCAATTTTTGTTGCAATTTTAATTGCAGGTTATTTTGGAATCAATCCGCCAGGCTTTGTAGCAGCCACAGTTGCACTAGCTTTTGGTTTGGCAGCAGCTTCTTTCTTTCCGGCTATTATTCTTGGAATTTTTGATAAAAGAATGAACAAAGAAGGAGCCATTTCAGGTATGGTTGTCGGTATTTTATTAATGTTGTTTTATATGATGAAATACAAACTAGATATGTTTGGTGGTGGTACTCAAGATGATTGGTGGTTTGGAACTTCACCAGAAGGTTTTGGTACAGTAGCTATGATTGTAAACGTAGTAATATCTTTAGTAGTTTCTAGATTAACTTCAGAACCTCCAACAGATGTGCAAGAAATTGTAGAAAATATTAGAATTCCATCTGGTGCAGGAGAAGCATCTGCACACTAATATAAATTAAAGAGGCTATCTGAAAAGTAGATTTATAAGTCATTTTGAGGGAATTCGAAAAATCTATACATTTAAACATCAATAAATAAGATTTTTTATTTTAGTCGAAAATGACAAGTTTTAATACTTTTCAGAAAGCCTTATCCATTTTAGATAACAAACCTTGAAAAAAAGACACGAACAAAAACTAATTTTACTCTCCTTAGGATTATTAATTCTGATAAATATTCCTTTCGTGTTGGTATACGATTCATCAAATTTAATATTTGGTATCCCTGTTTTTTATTTTTCAATTTTTGTAATTTGGTTAGTCTCGGTTTGTATTTCATATTTTATTTTAAAACGTTTTTATGAGTAACTGGGCTTTAACTTTAATAATAGTTTTCTACTTGGCTATATTATTTTATCTAGCTTTTATTGCCGAAAAAAACCAGAAAAGCAAATGGGTAAATAACCCTTATGTTTATGCACTTTCTTTAGCAGTGTATTGTTCTGCATGGACATATTATGGAAGTATTGGTGTGGCAGCCGAAAAAGGAGTTAGTTTTTTAACCATTTATTTAGGGCCCGTAATTGCAGCGCCACTTTGGATTATCATTCTTAGAAAAATAATACGAATTTCTAAGCAACATAAAATATCTTCTTTGGCAGATTTTATTGCATTAAGATATGGTAAAAATCGTTTTTTAGGAGCTTTAGTTACTGTTATTTGTGTATTTGGTATTTTACCTTATTTATCGCTACAGTTAAAAGCGGTTTCAGAAACTTTTGAAATTATGACCCAAAAAAGTAATTATACATCAAGTTCAATTTTTGATGATTCTACGTTTTATATTGCCATTCTTTTGGCAGTGTTTGCTACCTTTTTTGGCACTCAAAAAACAGATGCTTCACAAAAAAATAGCGGAATTATTACCACTGTAGCCTTAGAATCGATACTAAAATTTTTGTTTTTTTTAATTATAGGTGTTTATATAACCTTTTATTTATTTGATAGTCCAGCAGATATTGTTAACCAGTTTTCTAAAACAGCAGGTTTTGTAGATAAAATAACTTTAGGCAGTTTAGAAGAAGGGTTCAATTGGTTTTTTACAATCATGCTTTCTTTTATTGCTATTTTTTTATTGCCCAGACAATTTCAAGTTTCAGTAATAGAGAATAATAGAGAAAAGCATATTAAAACTGCCATTTGGTTGTTTCCTTTGTATTTACTATTGTTTAATGTTTTTGTTGTTTTTATTGCCTATGCAGGTAAAATTAGTTTAGGAAATACTGTAAATGCTGAGTATTTTGCATTACTATTGCCTTTAAAAGAAGGTAATATTTTTCTGGCAACGCTTGTTTTTATTGGGGGTTTGTCTGCAGTTATTTCTATGGTAATTATTACGTCGTTAGCTTTATCAATAATGATTAGTAATAACCTGATTATACCTTATGGATTTTTATCAAACTTTATCAAAAACAAATCAGAAAAGAATACCAAATTTATAAAAAATATACGAAGATTTGCCATTTTCTTTATCATCATTGTAGCATATACATTCTATTATAACTTTTCGGTTGAGCTATCTTTGTATTCAATTGGGCTGATTTCTTTTGTAATTATAGCACAATTAGCACCTTCTTTTTTTATTGGTTTGTTTTGGAATAGAGGTTCATCAAAAGGGGCAATTATTGGCATAATTATTGGTTTTTTGGTAACCTTTTATACGCTTTTGTTGCCTTTTACATTAGAGGTTTTAACCGGTAATCGTTTTTTTGTAGAAAAAGGCTTATTTGGCATTACTGCTTTGAAACCTCATGCTTTATTCGGAATCGATTTTTTAACACCACCAGTACATGCTTTTTTTTGGAGCATTACTATAAATTTAATCTGTTACATTTATTTTTCTCTTAATACTTCTGGTAATTATAGAGAACGAAACTATGCAGAAATGTTTGTAGATAGCAGAAATTATGCGTCTTTACAAGATGGCGCTTATGTTTGGAAAGGGGAAGCTTATGTAGAAGATATTAAAGGAGTTTTAAATCGATTTTTAGGAATTGAAAAAACAAAAAAAGCGTTAAAAATATTTTTTACAAAATATAACTTACCTCAAGATACACAGTTTGCAGATGCAAAACTGATTAATTTTTCAGAGCAATTGTTAACAGGTTCCATTGGTTCATCTTCTGCAAAAATGTTAATATCAAGTGTAGTTAAAGAAGAAGAAGTAAGTTTGGTAGAGGTTTTAAAAGTGTTAGATGAATCAAAAGAAGCAATGACGCAAAGTAAAATCTTAAAAGAAAAATCTCAACAACTTTCTGAATTAGCAGACCAATTAAAAAGTGCAAATCAAGAGTTAATTGCTAAAGATCAACAAAAAGACGAATTTTTAGACACGGTTGCACACGAATTAAAAACACCGCTTACAGGTATTAGGGCTTCTACAGAATTGTTGTTAGATGATGCAGATATGCCTACTGTAATGAAACAACAGTTTTTAAATAATATGTTGCAAGATTCTGAAAGATTATCTCGATTAATTAACAATATTTTAGATTTTGAAAAGCTAGAAACAGGTCGAGAAACCATAACTTCAGAATTTAATGACATTAGTAAAACCATTGCCAAAACAATAGCAAGGCTAAGCCCAAATGCCAACAAAAAACAAATAAAGCTCATCCAAAAAAATGTGCATACTATTCATTTAAAATATGATGAAGATAGAATTGTACAAGTAATTACAAATCTGATTTCTAATGCCTTAAAGTTTTGTAAACCTAATGAAGGTGTTGTAGAAATTGATTATAAAATCGGGAATAATTATTTGTTAATTATAGTACAAGATAATGGTAAAGGAGTGCCAAAAGAAGATCAAGATTTCATTTTCGATAAGTTTTATCAATCTAAAAATCAAAACCGAATTAAACCAAAAGGCACAGGTTTAGGCTTGGCAATAAGTAAAAAAATTATAGAAAGCCATCAAGGAGAAATATGGCTTGATAAAAACCATACAAAAGGAGCTAAATTTAAAATTAAAATACCACTATAATGAAAAAGATCTTAATTGTTGATGATGAACCCAATATTGTAATGACTTTAGAATACGCTTTTAAAAAGAAAAATTTCGAAGTATATATTGCTAGAGATGGTAGCGAAGCTTTAGAAATATTAAAAACAAAAATACCTAATATTATTCTTTTAGATGTAATGATGCCCGAGGTTGATGGTTATCAAACCCTACAAGTTATTAAAAAAAATAAAGTTTTAAAAGATACTAAAATCATTTTTTTATCAGCAAAAAGTAAAGATTCAGATATCGAAAAAGGCTTAGAACTTGGGGCAGACAAGTATTTTACAAAACCATTTTCTATCAGAAAAATTGTTAATGAAGTAGAAGAATTAATCCACTAAAAAACAGATATGAAACTATCCATTAATCCTTTATATTCAGATATTTTTATTACTATTTATGTAGTAGTAACCCTTTTCATCAGGTTTAAATTCGAGCATAATAATTACGCAATTAGTCCAGGTTTATCACTTGTATTTGGGCTTTGTTGTGTAGCTTTTTTATGGTCGTTAATTAAATTAAAAATTCTAAATCCAAACTGGTTTGGATTGTTCAATTCAAAAAAATAAAAACACTAAAAATATAGCATTATGAGTAATTATCACATTAAAAATTTTCCAGAGTATTATCACGTATATAGAAATTCAGTTAGAGAACCAGAAACGTTTTGGGAAGAAATAGCAGAAGAACACTTTGTATGGAGAAAAAAGTGGGATAAAGTATTAGAATGGGATTTTAGCAAACCAGAAATAAAATGGTTTGAAGGTGCGCAATTAAACATAACAGAAAATTGTATAGATAGGCATTTAGCCACAAGAGGAGATAAAACAGCAATTTTGTTTGAACCTAACAATCCAGAGGAAGAAGCACAACACATTACCTATAATCAACTTTCAGAACGCGTAAATCAGTTTGCAAATGTTTTAAAAGAAAATGGCATTAAAAAGGGAGATAGAGTCTGTATTTATGTGCCTATGATTCCTGAATTGGCCATTGCAACGTTAGCTTGTGCAAGAATTGGAGCCATACACTCTGTTGTTTTTGCAGGTTTTTCTGCAACAGCACTTTCAACAAGAATTAATGATGCCGATTGTAAAATGGTCATCACTTCAGATGGTTCTTATAGAGGTTCTAAAACCATCGATTTAAAAGGTATTGTAGATGATGCTTTAGAATCTTGTCCATCAGTAGAAACGGTTTTAGTAGCAAAAAGAATCAATTCTGATATCAACATGAAAGAAGGGCGAGATCAATGGTTGCAACCTTTATTAGATGAAGCATCAACAGTTTGTGAGGCAGAGGTAATGGAAGCAGAAGATCCGTTATTTATTTTATATACTTCTGGTTCTACAGGATCACCTAAAGGAATGGTGCATACCACAGCTGGTTATATGATTTATACGGCTTACACCTTTAAAAATGCATTTCAGTATAGAGAAAATGATGTGTATTGGTGTACTGCAGATATTGGTTGGATTACTGGGCATTCCTACATTGTGTATGGTCCTTTAGCAAACGGAGCCACTTCTGTGATGTTTGAAGGTGTACCTAGTTATCCAGATTTTGGACGTTTCTGGGAAATTGTTGAAAAGCATAAAGTCAATCAATTTTATACAGCACCAACAGCTATTAGAGCTTTAGCAAAACATGGTACAGAATTGGTAGATAAATACAATTTATCATCCTTAAAAGTCTTAGGTTCTGTTGGAGAGCCTATTAACGAAGAAGCTTGGCACTGGTATAATGATACCATTGGTAAAAAGAAAAGCCCTATTATAGATACTTGGTGGCAAACAGAAACAGGTGGAATGATGATTACGCCAATTCCGTTTGTAACACCAACAAAACCTACGTACGCAACTTTACCATTTATAGGAATACAACCTTGTTTGATGGATGAAAACGGAAACGAATTGCAAGGCAATCAAGTAGAAGGTAGATTATGTATAAAATATCCATGGCCAAGTATGGCAAGAACCATTTGGGGAAATCATCAACGTTATAAAGAAACGTATTTTTCTGCCTATGAAAATTGTTATTTTACAGGTGATGGCGCTTTGCGCGATGAAGTTGGCTACTATAGAATTACAGGTAGAGTAGATGATGTAATTATTGTTTCTGGTCATAATTTAGGAACAGCACCTATAGAAGACGCTATAAATGAGCATCCAGCAGTGGCAGAATCTGCAATTGTTGGTTTCCCACACGATATTAAAGGAAGTGCTTTATATGGATATATTACTTTAAAAGATTTAGGTGAAAGTAGAAATCATACCAATTTAAGTAAAGAAATTAATCAGTTAATTGCTGATAAAATTGGCCCTATTGCCAAATTAGATAAAATTCAGTTTACAGAAGGTCTGCCAAAAACACGTTCAGGAAAAATTATGCGACGTATTTTACGTAAAATAGCATCTAACGAATTAGATAATTTAGGTGATGTTTCTACATTGCTGAATCCAGAGGTGGTAGAAAGTATTAAAGAAAATAGATTGTAAAATGGTATTTTAATTTAATTAAAAATCACTTTTTAGAAATAAAAGGTGATTTTTTTTACAACCAACTCACAAAATGAGAAAGCCTTAAATTCTTTTTCTTTTTTTGCAGCAGTTTACAAGATTTTAAAAACACCAAAGCTGTTAAATAGGCATCACCAGCAGCTGTATGTCTATCGTGCATTTTTAGATTAAAGATTGTACACAATTTGTCTAAACTATAATGGTTATTGTCTTTCACATATTTCGTTTTTTTATAAAAAATAGCAGTATCAATTACTTTATTTTTCAATTTTGGCAAGTGGTTTCTTTTTAAAATTGCATTGATCATTCCTATGTCAAAAGCAGCATGATGAGCTACTAAAACACTA
The DNA here is from genome assembly GCF_054584775.1 of Polaribacter litoreus. Lineage (NCBI taxonomy): Bacteria > Pseudomonadati > Bacteroidota > Flavobacteriia > Flavobacteriales > Flavobacteriaceae > Polaribacter > Polaribacter litoreus. The sequence goes on from NZ_JBTLRD010000022.1 coordinate 17,030, forward strand.
TTTTTTATATAATTTAAAAAGGTTTTAAGGGCTTCAAGTTCATCAATTTTAGAAAATGTTCCAGATTTTAATAAACCATGAATTTTTACACTTTCTTTAGTAAATTTTTCTTGATGTAGATAAACTTCTAATTGGTCTGCAACAATAATCGAAAAGTTTTGAATACCAATACAGCCAATGGATAAAACACGATCGTTTTCAACATCTAAACCTGTAGTTTCTGTATCAAAAACAACAAAACGTGTATTTTTTAAACTTTCTTTTTTTGCTTTAAAAGATTGTAAATAGGCTTCAAAAAAAGGAGGAAATGATTGTTTAACAAAAATACTCATAACTTATAAAAATTGCGATAATTTAAAACGGGTCTGAATCAATTCTTGAATTTCTTTAATGGGTTTAAAACAATTTTTAAGTTGTAATCGATGGGCTTTACTTAAAGACACAATGTCTATAAACCTGCCTGAATTGTTGTTTTTTAAACCTTCCTCTGTTCTAAAATATAATAAGGTTTCAAAAGCGATACTGCATGCCTCATACAAATCTTTATTCTGAGGTTCAAGTTCAGATAGTTTTTCAAATCGCAATTTTGTATTGTTGATGTTTTTAATTGCATGTGATAAAATTAAAACTCGTGCAGCATCAACTAAAGGCATAATTGCTCTTGCTTTAATGTCAAACTGATTTTTGTGCTCTCCTGTATCTTCAACTAAAAAGCTTCTAAAAAAACTTAAAGGAGGTGGGTTTTGCAATGCATTTCTACCTAAATACGTTAAAAATAAATTATAGTTATGGATCGATTCAAAAAGTGATTTGGCAATATTATCGGCTAAAGCAGGTTCTCCATACATAAAATTAAAGTCGAAGAAAATGGTGCTTAAAAGAATTTTAGCTTCACTCGGTTTGGTAATCCAATCGTTAAATTGTTGTTTCCATTCTGTTACAGACAAACACCATTTAGGGTTCATGGCCATCATTTTTGCAGGGCACAATTCAAAACCAACAAAAGCCAAATCTTGATTAATTTTGGTGGCTAATTTTATAAAAAAAGCCCTTGTGTCCTCTAGCTTTTCAGTGTCTTCAAATACAATTGCGTTATCTTGGTCTGTTTGTAGTAATTGCTCTTTTCGTCCTTGGCTACCAATGGTTAACCAAGCAAATTTTACAGGTGGTTTTGCTTGTTGCTCTAAGTTGAACTCAATGATTTTTTGGGTTACAGCGTAATTAATTTCAGAGATAATATTGGTAATAAATGGTAAGGGAATATGTTGTTGGATGTAATTTTTAAGTAATACTTGTGCTTTTTCTATAATTGCTTTAATTTCAGGTAAAGTACTCACTTTTTTTAAGGCCTTTATCAAAACAGAAGGATTGTTCCCTTTTGTGATAATGATATCGTGTTCTGATAAAACACCAACAATTTCACTAGTATTTAAGCCATTTTTAGTAATACACAAATGAGAAATATTGTGTTTTAGCATGGCTATTTGTGCTTCTGAAACAGATAAATTTCTAGGAAAGGTAAGTACAGGGTAAGACATTATTTCTGTAACCTTTTTATTAATTGAACATTTTCCTGTAGCTACTTTATGACGCAAATCTTTATCAGTAATAATGCCTAGAGGAATATTTTTTTTAGTGATAATAATTGAGCCTACATTATATTTGGACATTTTTAATGCAGCCTCTTTAATGGTAGCAACCTCTTTACAAGTAATCGTTTTTTTTGAATAATTAATGTGCTGAACTTCTGTAAATAAATTCTTTTTTAAGTTTGGTTTTAGGGCTAAATCAAATGCATTGTTCTTTTTTAAATGTGTATTTCTGGTATTTGTAGCAAAACTGACGGATAAAAAAGCCATCACTTTATCATGTTTTTGAATCACATTGTCAAAAACAGCTAAGGGAATACAATACAAAATACATTCTTCAATAGCTTTGGCATTTAAAGCATACACATCATTTTGTAAAAAAGCTCTTAAGCCCAAAACATCACCTTCATCACATTTATCAACTAATTTTTCTTCGTAAAATAAACCAATAGCACCATCTTTTACTACATAAAAATACTTTTTTAAGTGCTCTTTTTGGGTAAAAAGCACTTCGTTAGCATCTAAATAAATTACTTCAATTTCTTTACTAATATCAAATAATTCATCCGTATTCAGAAAATAAAAAGGCGGATAGTTTTTTAAAAAGTCTAAAATACGTTGTGCAATAGTATTTTTCATGTTAGCAATCTAAAAATAATTTTTGTAATTACATCTAATTTTTGTCAATTCAGTCCATTTCTTAAGGTGTTTTATGTTTTGAAGCCCTAAATTTGCAAGTATGTCACGTATATTTTAATGGCATACAAATTGACAATCATTATTTGACATACTTCAATATAATTTATGCAACATCTTCAAGAAACTAAAAAAGAAAAAAAGAAACCAAAAGTAACCTTAAAACAAGCTTTTAAAACTATTATTTGGCCAAGAAGAAACTTAGTGTTTTTGGGTTTAATTTTAATCATTATCAGAAGTTTATCGGGTTTTGTTTTACCATTACAAAGTAAAGTGTTAATGGATGAGGTAATTCCGGATAAAGATTTTAATCAATTATATATCTTAATATTAACAGTAATTGGAGCTATTTCTGTACAAGCAATTACCTCTTTTTTATTAACAAAAGTATTAAGCATTCAAGCACAATATTTAATATCAGAATTAAGAGCACAAGTGCAAAAGAAAGTATTGTCTTTACCCATTAGTTTTTTCGATAATACAAAATCTGGTGCTTTGGTTTCTAGAATTATGACAGATGTTGAGGGGGTAAGAAACTTAATTGGTACAGGTTTGGTACAATTAATTGGTGGCTCATTTACGGCAATTGTAACACTTGTAATTCTATTAAGAATGAATGTTTGGATGACCATTTTTACCTTTGTGCCTTTATCTATTTTTGGATTAATTGCTTTAAAATCGTTCAAATACATTCGCCCTATTTTTAGAGCTAGAGGTAAAATAAATGCAGAGGTAAAAGGTAGGTTAACAGAAACCTTAAGTGGAATTAGAGTGATAAAAGCGTTTAATGCAGAAGAACAAGAAAGCAAAATTTTTGAAAAAGGAGTTGAAGATATTTATCAGAATGTTAAAAAGAGCATGACTGCTACAGCAATTATGACAAGTTCGTCAACTTTTTTAATAGGTCTAGCCACAACTGGAGTTATGGGAATTGGAGGCTATTTTATGATACAAGGCTCCATGACTTTTGGAGATTTTATTCAATTTACATTTTTATTAGCCTTTATGGTTGCACCAATTGTGCAAATGAGTAATATTGGGAGTCAGCTTACAGAAGCTCTGGCAGGTTTAGACAGAACAGAAGAGTTAATGAATAAAGCAGCAGAAGATGACAATCAAGAAAGAACGATAGAATTAGAAACGATTAAAGGAGAAATTAATTTTGACGATGTTTCGTTTGCTTATGAAGAAGATAAGGAAGTATTGCATAACATCAACTTTAAAGTTCCTGCTGGTTCTGTAACAGCTTTGGTGGGGAGTTCAGGTTCTGGAAAATCTACTATTGCAGGTTTATCAGCTACGTTTTTAAATCCGAGTTCGGGTACTATTACCATTGATCATCAAGATATGAGCAAAGTAAAACTATCTAGTTATCGAAAACATTTAGGTGTGGTTTTACAAGACGAATTTTTGTTTGAAGGTACTATTAGAGATAACATTTTATTTCCAAGACCCAATGCTACAGAAGACGAGTTGCAAAATGCCGTAAATGCAGCTTATGTAAACGAATTTACGGACAGATTTGATGATGGTTTAGATACTTTAATTGGTGAGCGAGGGGTAAAATTATCTGGTGGACAAAGGCAACGTTTGGCAATTGCTAGAGCCATTTTAGCAAACCCTAAAATTATTATTTTAGATGAAGCGACTTCTAATTTAGATACTGAAAGCGAAGCATTGATCCAAAAAAGTTTGTCAGAATTGGTAAAAAACAGAACCACTATTGTTATTGCACATCGATTAAGCACCATTAAAAAAGCAGATGAAATTTTAGTGATAGAAGCTGGTAAAATAGCAGAAAGAGGTACTCATGATAAATTGATCGCTTCTAAAGGGAGGTATTATGAGTTATATACGTATCAATCTAAAATATAATTAAAATTATTTGTCCTTTCTAACTTGTGGAAAAATCTCAATACAATAGATTTTTTGAACTCTATTTTTTGATTGGCAATCTATATATTAAGATTAAAATTGTCATCCTCTTGAAAAAGGGAATCTATTTTGTTTACTTTGTAATAAAATAAAAATCAACACGACTTCATTAAAGTAAAAATGAAACCATATGATAAAAAAACTTTTATTATTAGTAGTAATTATATCATTTTCCTGCAAAAATGAAACAAAAAAGAAAACGATAGATAAAGATGTAGTTGCCGTAAAAAAGGTCAGTTTTCCTCAAGAACTAAACAGGGTTTTTACAAAACACGGAGGAATTGATACTTGGAGAAAAGCACAAATATTGTCTTTTAATAAAGGTGAAGAAGTTCATACCATTGATTTACATTCAAGAAAAACAGTCATTCATCACCCAGAGTATTCTTTAGGTTTTGATGGTAAAGAAGTTTGGTTGCAGGAAGAAAATAAAGGGAATTATAAAGGCAATCCAACTTTTTACTACAACTTGTATTTCTACTTTTATGCCATGCCTTTTGTTTTGGCTGATGACGGAATTAGCTACGAAAAAGTAGACGGAATTACATTTGAAGGTGTAACCTATCCTGGTTACAAAATATCTTATAAAGCAAATGTTGGTACTTCTCCTGATGATAATTATATAGTGTATTACAATCCAAAAACGTATCAAATGGAATGGTTGGCATACACTGTTACTTTTAAGTCTAAAGCACCTTCAAACAGGTATAAAATCATTAAATACAACAAATGGGAAAATGTAAACGGATTCCTTTTACCAAAGGAAATGACTTGGTTTAAGAAAGATAAAAATAATAATCCAACTGAACCTGCAAAACCTGCAACTGTTTTTACATTGCCATTGGTTAGTCAAGGTAAATTGGCGGCTTCTTTTTTTGCAAAACCACTTAAATAAGCTGGTTGATTTTTATTGGGTAGTAAAACAGTTAGCAACTTTAAAATAGAAAGTTTTTAGAAGTTTTTTACTCTTGTTTTATAACAGGTGTATTTTCTAAATCATAGATTGCTGTAGAAATATCTACTCGAAACCATTGTTTAAACATTTTATAATTACGCCTTTTGGGCCAAGTTTTGCGATCATTACACCAATCTTCAAGCTCCATTTTAAAGTACAGATCAAATTTCTTTTTTAAATAATTTTCAATATCAAAAAAATTACTGTTCTTAATTAAATAAATATTAACTTCATCTAAATCGGAATCATCAATTTTTGAATCTGGATATACACTATTGTGCCAATCAATAAAAGGCTGTAAAGGTTTTAATGAAATTGCAGATCTATTGATATAATTTTCTGTAAAATCTGTTTCTTTATAATTGTTTTCGATTTCATTAATTTCAGAAAGGTATATTTCTTCTGTTTGCGTTACTAAAGTTAAGGCTTTCCTGCCATTGATGTTACTGATTTCAAAATCAACAACAAAATTACTAAAATCTTTAAAATGAGATTGCTTGTGCTGAATCATTTCAAATAGTAAATCATAATTTAAGTCTTCACTCTTAGCAAAAGACATTATTTTATCAAATTCATTAGCATCAATAATAAGGCTCAAATTTCCAAAATTCCATGCCTTTATGGCAAATTCAAAAATATCTTCTTGATATTCAAAAACATCAAGACGTTTTGCAAAGGGCTCTATAAAATCCTGGAGGAGAGAAGAGTATTTTGAGTCCGAACTTTCGTAAGCTTTATCGTCGTTAAATAAATTGATGATCTTATTTTTTTTCATTTGTTATAATTTTATCATAAACCATACAATAGTATGGATGAAATTTTGATAGTAAAACATTTTCTAGTTTTTCTGTGGATTTTAAAACCTCTAAATCAAACAGTTTTATAGCTTCAACCTCCTCTTTTTGAATTGTTAATTCAGATACAGGCACTTTTAATTCAGAAATAAATACATGATGATACTCATTGTCTTGAATTCCGTTTGCATGTTTTACTTGATGAATTCTTGTACCTATTTTAATAAGTTCTTTTTCATCTAATTGCAGTCCAATTTCCTCAAAAACCTCTCTTTTTGCCGCTGATAAAATAGATTCTCCAGCAGCTATATGCCCAGCTACAGAAATATCCCACAAACCAGGAAATACTTTCTTAGTCAAAGCCCTTTTTTGAAGCAATATCTTTCTATTTGAAGTAAATAACCAAATATGTACAGTTGCATGAAACCATCCATGTTTATGAGCTTCAGATTTTAAAGCAGTTTTACCTGTTGGTGTTCCATCAGGATTTAAAATATCTATGAGTTCATCCAAAGTAAAAACATTTTAATATCAAAAATTGCTTTGTTAATTTTCTTTAATTTCAATTTTAGAATTGCTTCCTTCAAAAAGAGCTATATAATCTTCTATTTTAAACGTATTACTGCTAAATTTAGAAGTTCTGTTTCTACCTTGCTGTTGTCTTACAATACTTCTGGCAAAACGTCTTATTTCTTCTTTATTGGTTAAAATAATTCCAGGTACTGCTGCGCTTTTACCATTTTCATCTTTGGCTACCATTGTAAAATAAGAAGAGTTGCAGTGTTTTATGTTTCCTGTTCTTATATTTTCTGATATTACACGCAAACCAACAACCATAGAGGTTCTGCCTGTATAATTAACAGAGGCTTTTAAAGTAACCAATTCACCAACTTCTATAGGGTTTAAAAAATCTACTTTGTTTACAGAGGCAGTTACACAATAATACCCAGAATGTTTTGATGCGCATGCAAATGCAATTTGATCCATTAGATTTAAAATATGACCACCATGAATTTTTCCACTAAAATTAGAATGAGAAGGCAGCATTAGTTGTGTAATGATTACTTGAGATTCCTCAATGTGTTTGTATTTTTTTTTTGCTTCGATCATACTTCAAAAATACAATTCTTTTTTTTCAGATAATAGCGCTGAAGCGCTAAAAAAAGAAACTTTTCAACTAATATTTTTCCCTTTTGCATTGTATTATTTCCCTTTCATCTATTTTTTGTTTTATAAATCTAATGATATTGTTTTATTTATAAGGTAATTACAGAATTGTTTCATTATTTTTATAGAAACAAATAAGTTATTAGAAATTTTGTAAAGAATAATTCAGATTTAATATTATTTACTAACTCAAACTCAATTCAAATGAAAAAACATTACATTTTTAAATTTACCTTATTATTAATTCCAATTTCAGCCTTTATCTTGATGTCTAGTTCAGGAGGAAGAACAGATGCCAGATCTGGTTCTCCTGGAGATGGTGGTGCCAGTTGTGCAGCTTGTCATACAGGTGGCTCTTCTGGTGTTTCTGCAAGTATTACTACCAATATTCCTAATGATGGTTATGCCTTAAATACAGATTATACAATTACAGTTAACAAATCTTCGTCTGGTGCTGGAGGTTTTCAATTGGTAGCAGAAAATTCAGCAAATTTAAGAGTAGGTACATTTACTGCGGGTACTGGATCTAGAGTTTCTGGTGGTAGAATTACTCATAGTAGCTCTGGAAATAGTTCTTGGTCTTTTACCTGGAAATCACCTACAACAGACCAAGGAGAAGTTAAATTCTACTCATCTGTTGTTATTGCTGATGGAAATGGTAGCAATGGCTCAGGTGATAAAGTAGTAAACACAAGTACTGTTGGTGCTACTGTTTTGGGTATTTCAGAGGCAAAACGTTTAGATTTTGAGCTGTTCCCAAATCCGGCTTCAGAAAATATAAACATACAATTGCCATCAGGTGAAACTAAGGCAACTGTTCAGTTTTATGATTACTTGGGTAAATTGGCGCTAACACAGAAGATTACTAGTAATACTGATAAAATTAACGTAAGTAATTTATCATCCGGAATTTATGTTTTAAAAGTTGCTACTGATACTAAAATAGGAAGCCAAAAATTTGTAAAACAATAATAGCTTTTCACTTTGTTGATATAAACAGATTGTAATTTCTTACAATCTGTTTTTTTTATGGGCTATTTAAAGTAAATTTGTTTGACTAAAAAAGCCAAGAAATGAATTATATTTTATTTGATGGAGATGTTAGAAAATCACTTTTACCATTTACCTACACCAAACCAGTTGCAGATTTAAGAGTAGGAATTTTAACCATTAGAGAAAAATGGGAAAAATATTTAGGCTTAACTACAACAACAGTTACAGAGGATTATTTAGAAGAAAAATACCCAATGGTTGAGTTAGAAGAAAACATTTTAATTAATGCTTCCTTTTGCCCAACTAAAGGTTTGGTAGATAAAGTGAAAAACTTATCTAAAAACGAGGCTATTTTTAAAGGGGAAGATGTTATTGCTTTTTTTACAACCGACTCTCAAGAAGAAGTGAATTTTGAGGATTACACTCAAATTGAGTTTGAAGAAGAAGTAATTCAAATTCAAAATACTTGGGATATTTTTTCATTAAACGATAAAGCCATCCAACAAGATTTTGATTTGATTACAGAAGATAGAACTTCGCAACCCATTCCAGATACAGTGCAATGCATTAACAAAGAAAATATATTTATTGAAGAAGGTGCAAAATTAACCTATGCTGTTTTAAATGCTTCAAATGGACCAATTTACATTGGTAAAGATGCAGAAATTATGGAAGGTTGTGTAGTAAGAGGTGCTTTAGCAATGTGTACTAATTCAGTATTAAAACTTGGTACTAAAATTTACGGAGCAACTACTTTAGGCCCTTTTTGTAAAGTAGGAGGTGAGGTAAATAATGCTGTTTTAATGGGCTATTCTAATAAAGGACATGATGGCTTTTTAGGCAACTCTGTATTAGGAGAATGGTGTAATTTAGGTGCAGATACCAATAACTCGAACTTAAAGAATAATTATGCCGAAGTTAAATTATGGAATTATGAAACGGGTCGTTTTGCAAAAACTGGTTTGCAATTTTGTGGTTTAATGATGGGCGATCATTCAAAATGTGGTATCAATACCATGTTTAATACAGGTACTGTAGTTGGGGTTTCTGCAAATATTTTTGGTAGTGGATTTCCACGAAATTTTATACCTTCTTTTAGTTGGGGTGGTGCATCTGGTTTTACCGAATATAAAACCAACAAGGTATTTGAAGTTGCAAATGTAGTAATGCAACGTAGAAATATCGTTTTTGATGAAGTTGAACAACGTATTTTACAACATGTTTTTGAAGAAACTACTCAGTATCGTAAAAATTATTAAACTTTTTTGTGTTGAGTTTCAGGTAAAAAAAGTATTACAGATTCTAATATAACTGAGTTTTATATAATGTTTCTAACTTAACGTGATTTCGATTTAAAAAACCACTGATTAATAGTGTATTATAATTTTTATTCTTTGAAACGAATCTCATTTCAGTAAAAATAATGTGTGTTTGAAATCATTAAAGAACAATTGACTAATAAGCCATCTGCTTTAAATTCAAATTACATTATGTAGTAGGTTACACTGGTTTTTATTTTTCATCATTATTTTCTAAAACGTCCTTTTCAGCTTGATCCCAAGAGTTTTTTTCGCGTATTTTTTTGTAAAGTTTGATAGATAACATCAATAACACTCCAAAAAGAACTATACCAACAACACCCCAAACCCAACTAATAGCACTTTTAACGGTAACTAAAAATACTATAGCGAATAACAAAATCGTTGAGATTTCATTAATCATACGTAGCTTAAAAGCTGAGTAAGATATAATGTTCTTTTGAAGTTTAGAATATATTCTTTGGCAAAAACCATGATAAAAATAAAGTGCCAATACAAAACTTAATTTGATGTGCATCCAAGGCTCAGATAAGTAATAAGGACTTTCATACAGCATCCAAAAGGCAAAAATACTGGCTAAAATTGCAGAAGGCCATGTAATAATGTACCATAAACGTTTGCTCATCAACTTGTACTGTGTTTGTAAAATAGACTTGGCTGGCTCTAACTTGTTTTCAGCTTCTGTTTGATAAATAAATAAACGAACAATATAAAATAACCCAGCAAACCAAGTAACCACAAAAATAATGTGTAATGCTTTTATGTATAAAAAATCCATATTGTTTTTAATTTGTGGTTTGTTTAATTATGTATAATAATAATTACTGCTTAAGAAATTCAAAACACTACAACTAATGTGTTTAGTGAAAATTACAGATTTTAACAGACGATTATTTATTAATATCTTTTTTAAGCACAAATTAAAACCCAGATGGTGGGGCTTCACATAGTATTTCACTTTGTGCCTGGGCTTTTTTAGGGTTTAAAATCATATAAGTAGATAATGATGTTAGAGCAGTATATTTACCAAAATCACCAATTCTTTTTAAAGCTTCTTTCCTAGTAATTTTGTTTTCTATTTGCTTTTTGTTTTTCATACTTCTTTATTAATTTTATTCTTAGACAAATATACATTTTTTATATGATTTTGTTCAAATCTATTTGTTCTATGCTATTGTTAGTTTGTGTGTTTTGTATAACTTTTACCATTTTCATTACATCGAAATAATTACAGTATTTTGAAATTTCACAGCTTTCACATTCATAGCAAGTAGGTAATTTTTGAAATTTAAAAATTTTATTTGAGTCATATAAATCCAAAACAACTTCCTCTACTAATTGCATAGGGTATACAATCTGCATAAAAAAATGAATTTTTTCAATGGAAAGATTATCTTTTTTCATTTTAAAATAGTCTAAACAAGCGTAAAAGTATAAGTATGAAGAACGATCTTCTGCACAAAATTCGTTTAAAAAAAGATCTAAATAATGGATTGACAAATCCAAATTATTTAACTTATAATGTGCCATACTTAGAAAAAGATTAACATCTAAATTTAATAAATCCTCTTTACTATGATATCCAAATGACGGCTTAATAAAATCTCTCCAAAAATTTGGGTTAATTTCTAACCATTTACTTATGCAGTTTATTAACTCTAAAAGTTCTAGATTATTTAATTTTTTTATAGAAAGAAGTTTTTCTTTTTGATTTTTAAACTCAATAAAATTGTTGTAGTCATCAATTTTATTAGTTTGATAATCACTTAGTTTTGGAATATAAACATAAAACGATTTAAACCCTAAAAATGAAACATTTCGAATAAATAAATTTGTGTCAAAATTTTTAATTAGTTTTTTTAAATATATAATATCTTGTTTGTGAGATTGCCCTAAATTTTTGTCAAAGCCTTCAAACTTATAACTAAATTCATTGCTAAAAAAACTTCTATGCCAATTCCCAGATGAAAAGTTACTGATATATTTGTAGTTAATAAAATCGTAATACCTGTTTTCTAATTTGTGTTTTTTATATTCATCAATATTTTCAATTAAGGACAAGTTAGGTATTGTAGCGCTTTGATAAAACTCTGTTAAACATCTTTGCAAAGCTCTATTAGGAACTACATCAGAACCGACTTTAACGTTATACTTATTATTGATTTTATCTAAAATTAAAACTCCTATTACAGGTATATTCTTTCCTAAAGAAAAGTCTTTAATAATAATGTCTAAGCCTTGATTTTCAAGCTGCTTTAACATTTTTATTGTTTTTTTGTTATCTTTAAAGTATTCTATTGGTATTGTAGGTGGTATTAACTTGTTGAAATATACTTTTTTTAAAGCAAAACGTTCAAAAATTTCACAAATTCCTTGAATTATAGCTTCTTCAGATGTGTTACCCGCAGACATTCCATTTGAGCCTGACGTAATTAAAAGTAATTCAATTGGTAAGAAAATTTCCTTTTTTTCTTTTGAGTCATAAAATGGTACACAAATTAAATCTTTAAATTTTAATTTATTTAAGATTAAATCTCTTAATTGTTCGCGGTTTTTAGTGTAAAATATTTTTTCTAAAAAAATAAGATTTTTTTCGATGTATTTATCTGCAGAAACAATTTTCTCTCTAGGATCATAGTTGTATTCTAAGACAGCATTTTTCTTGTTTAAGTTTTGTGTAAATAATTTATTAATATTTTTATTTACTTGATTTCGAGTGGCATAATGTGTATTTTTAAATAGAATCCCATTTTGTAACCTCTCAAAAAACTCACCATATGCACTAGCAAGAGCATATTCAAAAGTATTACCTTTTCCATAGGTTTTTAATTTGTAGCCCTTTAAATTATTTAAATTACTACTTGAAACCTCAACACTCGCAGTATGAATATGTTTACTTTTAAATTTATGTTTTTCAATAATAAAAATACCTAAATCACTTAAAATATTGCGAGCTTTTATGATCGTTTTTTCAGGAGATTCATCTTTGTAGGGTTTCATTTTAGTTGTTATAGCTAATTTTTAATCTTCTATCCAACTTACCAGTACATCTACCCAATCGTCATTATCATTAATACAAGGTATGGCATGGAATTCTTCTCCACCAGCTTCTAAAAACTCTTCTTTACCTTCCATGGCAATTTCTTCTAGTGTTTCTAAACAGTCAGAAACAAAGGCAGGAGTTACCACTGCTAATTTTTTTACGCCTTCTTCTGGGTATTTTTCAATCATCTTATCTGTATAAGGCTGTAACCATGGGTCACCTGCTAATCTAGATTGAAAAGAAACAAAGTATTGATGTGGCTCTAAGCCTAAATATTCCACAACTTGTTTGGTAGTTTCATAGCATTGGTGTTTGTAACAAAACTCATGTGCTGGAGATTTTGTTTTACAACATGCAAAGTTTTCACTATCAGAAGGGTTACAATGGCTTTTTGTAATGTCCGATTTTCTGACGTGTCTTTCAGGAATTCCATGGTAAGAAAATAAAATTTTATCCCATTCTTTACCTTTTAAATAATTTTGAATACTGTCTCCTAGTACTTTAATATAATCTTTCTTATGATAAAATGCAGGAATGTGGGTGAATTTCATTTCTGAGAAAAATTCTTTTCTTAATTTCTCTGCCAGAACCATAATTGTATCAGTGGTAGCCATGGCATGCTGCGGATACAAAGGTACTATTAAAACATCGGTTATACCTTGGTCTTGCAATTCTTGTAATCCTGTTTTTATAGAGGGTTTTCCATAACGCATTGCTAAAGCAACAGGCAATTCTGTTTTTGCTCTAACTTTTTTTAACAATCTTTCAGACAAAACGATTAGCGGAGAGCCTTCATCCCACCAAATTTTCTTGTATGCTTTTGCAGATTTCTTAGGTCTTGTATTTAAAATAATACCTCTAACCAGCAAAACTCTTAGCCAATATGGTACATCTATAACGCGTTCGTCCATTAAAAATTCATCCAAATATTTTCTAACATCTTTAGTAGAAGTACTATCTGGTGATCCTAAATTTACTAATAAAACTCCTTTCATTTTCCCATCCTAACCTTCCTAAAAGGAAGGAATTTTTTATGATTTATTTTAATTATTTTTAGATTCCTACTTTCACAGGAATAACAGTTTATTTTAACTGATTTGTAAGCTCATACAATGTAATTGCCAAACTATGTATAACATTCATAGAAGAATTACTGCCAAACATAGGTATTGCAATTGTGGCATCTACCAAATCAATGTTTTCAATTCCATTTCTTTCGCTACCCAAAAGTAAAACGATTTTTTCAAGATTTTTAAAATTAAAATCTTGAATATTGATGCTTTTATCAGTTATTTCTATGCCAATAATACTATTTCCTTCTGCTTTTAATTGTTGAATTGTAGTATTAAAATCGGTATAATACTCATGTGCAATTTTAGTAATCGTATTTCTTGCAGTATTAATTACTTTTCTGTTTGATGTGGAAGGCGAACTTTGGTGTAAGTAAATTTTTGATACGCCAAAACTTTCTGAAATTCGAAAACACATCCCAATATTTTCCGGTGTTCTTATCGCATCGCAAACAATAGTAATAGGAAAATTTTGTTGTTTGTTGTTAATATCGTAGTGCGAGAGTTGTTTCAAGACAATTGGTTTTTATCACTTTTTATGTTAAAATCAACTATCGTTTTCCATCACCCAAAACCAAATCAATTATAGAATTTTTAGGTAACTTGTCATTAGGGTTCAAAATTTCTCCTTTATGTCTTAGGCCCCTTACTACATCTAAACCAATATCTCTAACATACGTATACTCTGTACCTACAATAAAACCAATGGCAATTAATTCAGATTCTGCTTGTCTTTTAGTTCGTCCATTTAAATCTGGTATGGTAATGTCTCTGTATTTAGACGGATTTAAAGTCAAGTAAATTTTACGCTTTTCCTTTACAAAATCTCCAGCTTCCGGACTTTGTTCTATCACAGATTTTTTAGGGTACGTTTCGTTGTAGCTTGCGCTATCTATCACTTTAAAATCTAAATTTAATTCTTTTAATTTCCTATTGGCTTCAGATAAAGTTAATTTATGTAAATCCGGAACTTGTATTTTTTGATCGTGATTGGTGGTAATATTCAACCAGAATTTTAATGCAAAAAACAGCACAACAGCTCCAATAGCAGCAATGGCAATTTGTTTAAAAAATACTTTGCTTTTAAGAAATTGAAAAATTCTCATCGTTGTTTTTTGTTAGTAGTACAAATATATAAAAAGTAAACGTTGCAGTTTCTATTTATATTTTGATAAATTTGTTTTAATTAATAAAATTTGATGAAAAAAAATATTGCCATAATAATGGGTGGTTATTCATCCGAAGTCGACATTTCTTTAACCAGTGGAAATGTGGTTTACAAACATTTAGATAAAGAAAAATACAATGCCTTTAGGGTTCATATTTTAAAGGACAAATGGGTTGCTTTAGATGCTAATGATCAAGAATATTCTATTGATAAGAATAACTTTTCTTTTGTTTTAGGTACAGAAACCATCATTTTTGATTGCGTTTTTAACGCCATTCATGGTGCGCCAGGTGAAAACGGAATGCTTTTGGGCTATTTAGAACTGCTAAATATACCTCATACTTCTGCTCCTTTTTATCAAATGGCATTAACTTTTAACAAAAAAGATACCTTAAGTGTTGTAAAAGAATATGGCATTAAAACCGCAGTTTCTGTTTATTTAAATCGAGGTGATGTTATTGACCCTGATAAAATAATCGAAAAAGTTGGTTTGCCTTGTTTTATAAAACCTAACAATGCGGGTTCTAGTTACGGAATTTCTAAAGCGTATTCTAAAGAGGAAATTTTAAAAGGAATTGATGTGGCGTATAAAGAAGACAATTCCATTTTAATTGAGTCTTTTTTAAACGGAACCGAAGTTTCTGTGGGGGTAATTGAATATAACAACGAAATTAAAGTATTGCCAATTACAGAAATTGTATCAGAAAATGATTTCTTTGACTATGAAGCAAAATACGAAGGAAAATCGCAAGAAATAACGCCTGCAAGAATATCATCAGCAGAAAAAAGTAGGGTAGAAGAGGTTGCTGTAAAAGCGTACAAAGCCTTAAATATGAGTGGTTTTTCTAGATCTGAATATATTTTTGTTGATGGAGAACCACATTTTTTAGAAATGAATACAGTACCTGGAATGACAGAAGAAAGCATTTTGCCAAAACAAGCCAAAGAAGCTTGTATTTCTTTAAAAGCGTTATTTGATAATGCAATAATGAGTGCTTACAAATAGAGACAAGATATTTTTGATTCATGAAACAGGAAAAAAGAAGCAAGAAGCAAAAAAATAGCAGATTTTGTCTTGTTTCTTGATTCAAAAAAATCCTTAATCAAAAAAAATAGTATCAAATTTAAAATATGAAAAAAGCAATTTTTCCAGGATCTTTTGATCCATTAACATTGGGTCATGTAGATATTATTGAAAGAGGTGTTACCGTTTTTGATGAATTAATTATTGCCATTGGTATTAATGCCGATAAAAAATACATGTTTTCTTTAGAAGAACGAAAAAAGTTTATCCAAGAAACCTTTAAACACCAACCCAAAATAAAGGTGGTAACCTACCAAGGTTTAACAGTAAATTTCTGTAGAGAAATAAATGCAAATTTTATTTTAAGGGGTTTAAGAAATCCTGGTGATTTTGAGTTTGAAAAAGCCATTGCACATACCAACAGAAAACTATCAGAAATTGAAACGGTTTTCTTATTAACATCATCAGGTAAAAGTTATATTTCTTCATCAATAGTAAGAGATGTTATTAGAAATGATGGAGATTACACAGGCTTAGTACCTGAAGCTGTTAGAGTAAAATAAAATATAAAATGTCATTTCGACCTTGTGGAGAAATCTCATAATTAATGTTGATTTTATTGTCGACATTTTAACCTAATATAAAATGAAAAAAATAATCGTACTTCTTATCTCAATTTTAATTTTTTCTTGTGATGATTCATCCAAAGAAAACAAAGATTTTACCACACTTTTCGAAATTTCTAAAGGCACAGAAACTCCAGAATACAAAGAGGTAATTTCGTATTACACAGATTTGGCAGAAGTATATGACGAAATTTCATTGTTTTCATTTGGACAAACAGATTCAGGAGAACCTTTGCATTTGGTGGTGTATGACAAATCTGGCGTTTATAATGTTGATGAAATTAAAAACTCGCCTAAAAATCGAATTTTAATCAATAACGGAATTCATCCAGGTGAGTCTGATGGAATAGACGCTTCTATGATGTTGTTAAGAGATATTGTACAAAACGATTCTTTGCAAAACAAATATCAAAATTCAATAATTTGTGTAATTCCTGTGTATAATATTGGAGGCGCTTTAAACAGAAACTCGCATACAAGAGCCAATCAAAATGGACCTTTAGAATATGGTTTTAGAGGAAATGCCAGAAATTACGATTTAAATAGAGATTTTGTAAAACAAGATACCAAAAATGCAGCAGCGTTTGCAGAAGTTTTTCATACTGTAAATCCTGATGTTTTTATAGACAATCATGTAAGTAATGGTGCAGATTATCAATATGCAATTACACATTTATTTACGCAACACAACAAGTTAGGTGGTAGTTTAGGCGATTTTTTGCAAAATAGAATGCGACCTGATTTAGAAACATCTTTGGTTAATAAAGGGATTCATATTACTCCATACGTAAATGTTTGGGGCACAACTCCAGAAGCAGGTTTTTCGCAATTTTTCGATTCGCCAAGATATTCTACAGGTTACACAACATTGTTCAATACATTAGGTTTAATGGTAGAAACGCACATGCTAAAACCGTATAAAGTTAGAGTAGAACAAACGTATGAGTTAATGCTTTCTGCTTTTGATTTTGCTGAAAATAATTCAGAAAAAATAAAAGAATTACGTGCCAAAGCAACATCAGAAATTTTAGCGCAAAAAACCTATCCTATTCAATTTAAGGTAGATAGAGAAAAGTTTAGAACGCTAGATTTTAAAGGGTATGAAGCTGAAATTATTGAGAGTAAAGTTACCAATGGAAAACGATTATTTTACGATAAAACAAAACCATTTGTAAAAGAAACCAAATATTTTGATGAGTTTAAAGTAACCAAAACAATCGAAATTCCGAAAGCTTATATTTTGCCACAAGGCTGGCATAATGTTGTTGAGCGATTAAAAAATAACAACATTGAGTTTACACGTTTTAAAAATGATACCATCATTGAAGTTGAGGTAAATCATATAAAAGACTATAAAAGTAGAACATCGCCTTACGAAGGGCATTATTTGCATTACAATACCTCAGTGACTAAAACTACAGAAAACATTAAATTTTTAAAAGGTGATATTTATATTGATACGCATCAAAATGGAGTTCGTTATTTATTAGAAACGCTAGAAGCAGAAGCGACAGATTCTTTTTTTAATTGGAACTTTTTCGATACGATTTTACAACAAAAAGAAGGGTATTCAGCTTATGTTTTCGAAGATATTGCTGAGCAATTAGTAGCTGAAAATCCATCACTTAAAAAAGAATTTGAAGAGAAATTAAGCAATGATGCAGATTTTGCTAAAAACCCAAGAATGCAGTTAAATTTTATTCATAAAAACTCACCATATTACGAAAAAGCACATTTACGTTTGCCGGTTTTTAAAGTAAGATAGTTATGAAAAATATAATTATACTATCAATTTTAGCTTTTGTAATTGGTTGTAAAACATCAGAAATGAAAAAGCAAAATACTACGGAATTTTACATTGGTACCTATACAGATGGTGAGAGTAAAGGGATTTACAAATCGCAAATTGATAGCAAAGGGTTTTTATCTAAAATTGAATTGGTTGCAGAAACGAAAAATCCAACTTTTTTAGCAAAATCTAAAGACAATAAAATACTTTTTGCAGTTGCAGAAACTGCAGAAAAAGGCAAGGGTTTTGTAAAATCGTATAAAATTGAAAAAGATAATTTAAAGCAAATTAGTGTTTCAGAATCTGGTGGAGCAGGACCTTGTTTTGTAGCCATAAATGATGATAATTATGTTTTAACTGCAAATTATGGAGGTGGAAGTGTAGGTTTATTACAAGCGGATGAATCTGGTAAATTGTCAGAATTGTTAAATGTACAACAGCACACAGGTAAAGGAACTACAAACAGACAGAGAAAACCACATGCGCATTCTGCTTGGTTTCATCCAAAGAAAAAAGAAGTTATTGCTGTAGATTTAGGAACCAATGAATTATGGTTTTCTACGATTGATAAAAAAGAAAATAAGCTCGTTTTGGCAAATCCAACTAAATTAAAAATGGAAGATGGTGCAGGGCCAAGACATTTAACGTTTCATCCGAATCATAAATGGATTTACGTTTTAAACGAACTCAATAATACAGTAACTTTGGTAAAAGAAAAGGGTGATTTTTATACAATAGATGCATCAATTTCTATGATTCCTGAAGATTTTACCGAATTTTCTAAAGCAGCAGATATTCATATTTCTAAAGACGGTAAATTTGTATATGCATCTAATCGTGGGCACAATTCCATTGTAATTTATAAAGTACATCCTAAAAACGGAAAATTATCTTTAGTCGATTTTGAATCTGTAAAAGGAGAAAGCCCGAGAAATTTTTCGTTAACTCCCGATAATAAATTTCTTTTGGTGGCCAATCAAGATACGAACAATATCATATCATTTAAAAGAGATAAAAAAACAGGAAAACTAACGTTTGTTTCAGAAATTTCTGCGCCAAAACCTGTTTGTATTTTGTTTTAACTCCTACAAAACTATACAATCTTTTTTTCAAGGGCGTTCAAAAACATAGCGATTAAGCTATATTTTTGTTACCCTTTTTGTAAATAGTAATACCTCTGTTGCTGAGCACTGAACCCTAATGTTAAATTTACAAATATCACGCAAATTCAGAATTGTATCCTTGGCCAAATATCACTCAATTTTATACTTAGTGCCATTAAAACGGATTTTAACCTGTGTTCAATATAACATTTTAGGTTGGTACAGGTATATTATTCTGAAAAATAAAAGATTATCATTTCGAAAATTACTGGTATAAAAAAAATATTTTTACTGAAAGTAGCTTTCGAAGCAAATGGTATAGTTAAGAAAACTCAAATTAAAATTACATTCGTAACTAATGAGCTCTATAACATAAAGTCATCTGTAATTGCTTTTATTTTGTATGTTTAGAAGGTAGAAGAGTTTTATTGTATGATGCTTCTTTAATAAAAAGTACTACAATTTTTTTTTTAAATATACTACTATATTTTATAGAATATACTAGTATTAATTAATAAAAATACTAGTATATTGTTATAAAAGTAAAGCATCCAATATCAAAAAGTAACTAACGTTTTACCTAAAAATTAGGTAATAAATAACTAGAAGTTTAAAGAGTATTATTTTAAGATTGCCAACTTTAGCTACAATAACGAATTATTCGTGTTTTTAGAAATTGAATACACTAAAAATTTCATGAGTATAGAATGAGAGTATTATTATAAATTATTTGTAAATTCGTTTAAAAGCAATTTCTTCAGCTTTATTTGTTATGGAAAAAAGAATTAAAGTTACTTGTGCAATCATTCAATTCAGTGATAAAATTCTAGCTGTACAAAGAAGTGATACAATGAAACTTCCTTTAAAATGGGAATTTGCAGGAGGAAAAATAGAAAAAGGAGAAACAGAAATAGAATGCATTAAAAGAGAAATATTTGAAGAATTAAATATTAAAATTGAAATTAAAAAAAGATTAACTCCTGTAGCTTATGAGTATCCTGATTTTAAAATTAAATTGATTCCTTTTTTAACTGATTATATTTCAGGAGAACTAATATTAAAAGAACATTCAGATTTTGTCTTAGCTCAAAAAAAAGAATTAATTAACCTAGATTGGGCTGAAGCAGATGTACCTATTTTGAAAGAATTTTTAGCATTATGAATCAAGGAATCTACGAAGAATTAATTACACAACTTATCAATGAGAAATTAAGTGAAATTGATAAAAATAAATTCTTTTTAAAGAAAAGTCCCATTGATAAAGTGGAGGCTTCAAGTATTCTTTCTAAACATTTAGCCAAAACATTAAAACAAGCATTTGGATTTATTGGAAAAACGAAAGTAGATGAACAGATTAAAATAGCTAACAAAATAATCATTTTACTTAAGGAAGAACTAAATAAACAAGAATTTGATGAAGATTTAATAAATGTAGAAGGTGAAATTTTAAAAGCGGTGTTCTCTAAAGCTGACGCTCATTTTTCAAATTTAGATTTAAGACTCAAAGAAATTACACCATATACAACTTTAACCCAAAGTGAACTTTTTACAGGAGGGAATGGAGGTTTATCCTTGGAAAGTGAATTAAAAAAAGAGATTTTATCGTCAAATCAAATTAATTTATTGGTTTCTTTTATTAAGTTTAAAGGTATAATTATTCTTGAAAAAGAATTAAGAGAATTTACTGAACAAGGAGGGAAATTAAAAGTAATTACTACTACTTATATAGGCGCAACAGATTATAAGGCTATTCAGTTACTCGCTAAACTGCCTAATACAGAAGTTAAAATATCTTATAATACTTCAAACGAAAGATTACACGCAAAAGCTTATTTATTTTATAGGAATTCAGGATTTCATACTGCATATATTGGGTCATCTAATTTTTCAAGGTCGGCTTTAACTGATGGTTTAGAATGGAATTTAAAAGTTACAACTAAAGAAGTTAGTCACATAATTGACAAATTTCAGAAAACATTTGATGCCTATTGGCAAAGCGATGATTTTGAATTATTTGATGATGTCATTCACAAAGAAAAACTACAAAATGCACTAAAGCAAAGTAAGTTTAGTAAACCTTATGAAAACTCAACTGCTTTTTTTGATATCAAACCTTTTCCTTATCAAAATGAAGTTTTAGAAAAACTAGAAGTAGAAAGAACTGTACACAATAGGTATCGTAATCTTGTAGTTGCAGCAACAGGAACAGGAAAAACAGTTATTTCTGCTTTTGATTATAAACGATTTAAAAAAGAAAATACTTCTGCTAAGCTTCTTTTTCTAGCACATAGAAAAGAAATATTACAAAAATCACTATCAACTTTTCAAGGTGTTTTAAGAAATAATAATATTGGAGAACTTTGGGTTGATGGAATAGTTCCTAATAATTTTGAATATATATTTGCATCTGTACAAACAGTAAATAATCAATATAAAAATCATAATTTAACACCAGAATATTATGATTATATTATTATTGATGAGTGCCATCACCAAAAAGCCAATAGCTATCGAGAAATAATCAATTACTTTAAACCAACAGTACTTCTTGGACTTACAGCTACACCAGAACGAATGGATGGTGGAGATATTTTAGAAGATTTTGATAATAAAATTGCAGCAGAAATAAGATTACCTGAAGCAATGAATAGAAAATTACTTTGCCCTTTTCAATACTTTGGTATTACAGATAGCATCGATTTAACAAATGTTAAATGGGTTAGAGGTAAATACGTTGCTAGCGAGTTAACTAATTTATATACAGAAAGTGATAGAAGAGTAAGAGAAATAATTGATGCATTAAACAAGTACACAAAAGATGTTACTGATGTTAGAGCTTTAGGTTATTGTGTGTCTATGGAACATGCAAAATACATGGCAGAAAAATTTACTTTAGCAGGATTTAAAGCAGATTATTTAACAAGTAAAAACAGTAACGACAGGGTTTTTATTCGTCAAAAATTAGAAAAAAAAGAAATCAATTATTTATTTGTTGTTGACATGTTTAACGAAGGTATTGATATCCCTGAAATTGATACTGTGCTATTTTTAAGACCAACAGAAAGTTTAACTGTCTTTTTACAACAATTAGGAAGAGGTTTAAGACTGCATCAAGATAAAGATTGTTTAACTGTTTTAGACTTTGTAGGAAATTCTAAACCAGAATACAATTTTGAAAGTAAGTTTAGGGCCTTAATTGGTAGAACAAATACAACTGTTAAAAAAGAAGTTGAAGACAATTTTCCTCATTTACCATTAGGATGCTCAATAATACTAGAGAAAAAAACAAAAGAAACAATTCTTAAAAATATTTCAGCTGCAACCTCTTTAAATAAAAGTAAACTAATTCAAAAAATTCAACAGTTTCAACACGACACTAATTTAGCTTTAACTATTGGTAACTTTAGCTCTTTTTACAATATTCCTTTACAATTTATCTATAAAAGAGGAAGTTGGAAACGCTTGTGTCAACTTGCGGGTAAAATAAATAATTTCCCATCAGAGAATGAAAAAGAAATTGTTTCTGCAATTTTAAACAAATGGCTTTCAACAAATTCTTTAAGTTATTTTTCTTTTATTCAAAAAATTGCAAAACTAAACTTCAATATAAATATTTCAGAATTTTCTTTTAATGAAAAGACAATGCTTTTAATGTTGCATTATGATGTTTGGCAAAAAGCAGCTGGTTTTGATACCTTAGAAAAAAGTATAAAAGCTATTGGTTCAAATAATGTTTTAGTTGAAGAAATAAAAGAAGTCCTTGAGGTTTTAATAGGAAACATCAACTTTAAAGAACTACCTGTTCTACTACCTTATCAACAACCATTAAAACTGCATAGTCGTTATACACGAGATCAAATTCTAACGGCTTTTAAGTTTAATTCTTTCGAGAAGAAATCATCAAATAGAGAAGGAACTGCCGAAAACAAAAATTTGAATACTGAAATACTATTTATAAACCTTATAAATTCCGAAGAAAATTTTTCACCTACAACAATGTATGATGATTATGCTGTAAATGAATTATTGTTTCATTGGCAAACTCAAAACCAATCAAGACCCGACAAAGGAAAGGGCTTGTCTTATATAAACCATAAAAAAAATAAAAAAAGAATCTTGCTTTTTGTTCGTGAAAAAGCTAAAAATGAATATGGCAACAGCTTAGGTTACGTATTTATTGGAGAAGGGAATTTAAGAGATTATTATGGTTCTAAACCCATGAGTATAAATTGGGAACTTAAAGAGCCAATGCCTCATTATTTATGGAAAGATGCTGCTAAATTGTCTTTAGGATAACTAAAAAATTAAAAATTAAAAATGAAAAAAGAAACAGGAACAATATTTGCGATTTACAAAAATGATGTTCATTTAGGAAATGAAACAGCACTAAATAAAAACGATGCAATCAAGAAATATCTAATTGCATCGCTGTATGAAAATCTTTCAGAAGATTTAGAATTTGTTTCTTTTTACTCTGCCAAAAATGCAATTAAAGGAACTCATTACTTATAAAATAATAATTAAACCCTAAAACTTATACTCTTTCAAAGGCTTAGGAAATTGTTCTGGATTTGCAGCCAAGTGGTATCTAGGATCATCAATATCCTCTTCTATAATATCATTAAAAATAGGGCTAGCTTTGTAAAGTAACACCTTACAGTCTTCACTTAAGTGTTTTAAAATAATGTTCTTGTTTGCTGCTTGGTATTTTTCTACCAAAGCAAAAATGGCTTCAATGGCAGAATGGTCAGAAATACGAGCTTCAACAAAATCGATAACTACACTATCAGGATCATTTTTTACATCAAACTTTTCGTTAAAAGCAGCAATGCTTCCAAAAAATAAAGGCCCCCAAATTTCATAAACTTTTGTGCCATCTTCTCTAAAACGCTTTCTAGCTCTAATTTTTTTGGCGTTTTCCCAAGCAAAAGCCAAAGCAGAGACAATTACACCTAAAAAAACAGCCACAGCCAAATCTACAAAAACAGTAACCGCAGATACTAAAATTAAAACAAAAGCATCCGATCTTGGTATTTTCTTTAAAATTCTAAAACTAGACCAAGCAAAAGTTTCTATCACCATCATAAACATAACCCCTACTAAAGCTGCAATAGGCACCATTTCTATGTATTTATCAGCAAAAAGAATAAAAGTTAACAAGGTTATTGCCATCATTACACCAGACAAACGTCCTCTACCACCAGCATTAATATTAATTACAGTTTGGCCTATCATTCCACAGCCTCCAGTACCACCAAACAAACCAGAAATAATATTTCCAGAACCTTGTGCAATACATTCTTTATTTCCATTTCCTCGGGTTTCTGTCAATTCATCCACCAAATTCATGGTCATTAAAGTTTCTATTAAACCTACAGAAGCAGCTAAAAAAGCAGGCAATGCAATAAATTGTAAAGTATCTAAATTAAATGGTAAATTTTGCCATAAAGCTAAATTCGGAGTAGGGAATTCGCCTTTTAAACCTGTTCCACCACCTTCTATAATATAAGAACCTACAGTAGTCGTATCGATATTAAAACCAATTACAATTAAAGTAGTCACTAAAATTGCGGTTAATGCTGCAGGTAATTTTTTAGTGATTTTAGGCAGCAACCAAATAATGGCCATGGTTAATAAAACCAAACCAATCATGGTATACAGCTCAGTACCTTGCATAAAAGTACTTTTATATTCGTTAACGCCTTCTGCAGAAACCGATAAAGATTTGTGCGAAAACATTTTTACCTGTGCAATAAAAATTACGATAGACAAGCCGTTTACAAAACCCATCATTACAGAATGCGGAATTAAACGAACAAATTTTCCTAATTTAAAAACACCTGCAAAAATTTGAATGATTCCCATTAAAATTACACATGCCATTAAATAGAAAAAGCCCATATTTTCTACTGGCTGATCTAATAACATTCCTTTGGTATGTCCTTCAGAAATCATGTGTACAAAAATTACGGCTACAGCACCTGCAGCTCCAGAAATTAATCCTGGTCTACCACCAAAAATTGCAGTAATTATTCCGATAATAAATGCACCAGAAAGTGCCATTAATGGATCTATTTGTGCCACAAACGCAAAAGCAACTACCTCAGGAATCATAGCTAGTGAAACTGTAACTCCGGCTAAAACATCATCTTTTACATTAGGGGTAATTTTTTTTAAAAAAGTAGTCATTTGGCATTAGAAATTTAAGTGGGCAAAGATAGAAGGTTTTTCGAGAAAACTAAGTTTCTTTATAAATATCATACACCAATTTAATATTAGCATAGGTATTTTGCAAAGCATCACTTATTTCTTGTTCGTTTTTAAAACAAACTTTGGTAATACCTTCTTCTAATTGCGGACTTAATGCACCAGTATACTTAGAAGACATAAAATACCAATGGGTTTCTTTTAATTTTAAACCATCTTGATTGTAAATATGATAAGTTATACATAGTTTTTTACCTAGCTTTAGGTTAAAAATACCACACTCTTCTTCAACTTCTCGAATGGCTGCTGTTGCTGTAGATTCTCCTTTTTCTATTTTTCCTTTGGGTAAATCCCAAACGTTATTTCTATAAATAAAAAGTATTTCTTGTTGTGCATTAGTTACTAAACCACCAGCTGCTGGAATTACATCTAGATGATGCTTAAAGTTAGTCCAATCTTTCTCTAAATCAGTAGAATATAGTACAATTCCTTTAATAGCATCAAACTTTAATTTGTGTAATATTTCTTCAAAAAGGATGTGTTTAAAAGGATAAACCGCATATTTATTTTCATTTTTCAATGAAGATGTGATGATAATTGGTTTATCATTTACAAAAACTTTATACATTTGCGATATGATTTTAAACAAAGATACTGCAAAAAAAACGGCTGAACTTTTGTTGCAAATAAAAGCAATAAAGTTGAGTCCAACAGAGCCTTTTAACTGGGCTTCAGGATGGAAATCTCCAATTTATTGTGATAACAGAATCACTTTATCTTATCCTTCAGTACGTGTTTTCTTAAAAGAAGAAATTGCTAAAATTGCTGAATTAGAGTATGGCAAACCAGATGTTATTGCTGGTGTTGCAACTGGCGCTATTGCCATTGGTGTATTGGTAGCCCAAGTTTTGGGGGTACCTTTTATTTATGTTAGACCCGAACCCAAGAAACATGGTAGAAAAAACCAGATCGAAGGGCATTTAGAAAGTGGGC
This sequence comes from Polaribacter litoreus, assembly GCF_054584775.1. Classification (NCBI taxonomy): domain Bacteria; kingdom Pseudomonadati; phylum Bacteroidota; class Flavobacteriia; order Flavobacteriales; family Flavobacteriaceae; genus Polaribacter; species Polaribacter litoreus. The sequence goes on from NZ_JBTLRD010000022.1 coordinate 43,501, forward strand.
AAAATGTAGTGGTTATCGAAGATTTAATTAGTACAGGTAATAGCAGTTTAAATGCTGTTACTGCTTTAAAAGAAGCAGGTGCTGTGGTTAAAGGCATGGTAGCTATTTTTTCTTACGGATTTGATGTAGCTGAAACAAATTTTAAAGAAAAAAATATAAATTTAGTTACTTTAAGTAATTACGAAAACTTGTTAGAGCAAGCCTTAGATAGTAATTACATTTCTGAAAAAGATTGGTTAACATTACAAAAATGGCGAGCAAATCCAAGTGAGTGGAATCAATAAAATGAACGAATAATGAACATACAAGGCAATAGGGTAGTAGTACAGAAATCTCAAATAGAAACGTTTGAATTTCTATCAGATCTAAAAAACTTTGAGCAATTAATGCCTGCATCTATTCAAAAATTTGAGGTTGATGGAGATTCATTTATCTTCGGATTAAAAGGAATGCCAGAAATTCGATTGGTTTTAAAACAAAAAACCGAATATTCAAATGTTACTTTAGGTGCGGCTAGTAGCAAACTAGATTTTGAATTGGTTGCAGATATACAAGAAATAGATGATAAAACTTCTGAAGTACAATTAGATTTTAATGGAGAATTTAATGCAATGATGGCCATGATGGTAAAAAAACCATTAACCAGCTTTATTGATACTTTAACAGCTAATTTAGAAACTATTTAAACCAAAGAAACCTCTTTAATTCCAAATTCTTGAATAGTTTCGTTTTCCAATTCAATTAAAAGGTTTCCTAAAGAAGAAATTCCAATAATTTTACCCATAAACAATTGTGCCCCACTATTTTTAAACATAGTTGGGCAATTTTTTTTATAAAGTACATTTAAGTAATCATTCTCTAACTGTTGGTAATCCTTGTTGCGCAGAAGTGTTATTCGTTTTTTTAGATGATTTAACAATTCTTTTAGCAAAGCATCTAAATTGTAATGCTTATTGGTAAGCAATTTTAAAGAAGATGCCTGCTTTAAAAAATCCGGAAACTGAACTTGGTTAACATTTAAGCCAATACCAATAATAGAAGATTGAATTTTTTGATTTTTAATAGCGTTTTCTATTAAAATGCCACATATTTTTTGGTGTACTGACATAATGTCGTTTGGCCACTTAATGGTTAAAGCTCTAATATTTTGATGAGAAAGGAGGTCAAAAACAGCCAAGCTAACTGCAAAATTCAAGTATTTTTGACGATTTATTTTTAAGTCTAAACCAGTAACAAACACGCTCATTGTTAGGTTTTTATTAGGTTCTGAAACCCAAGTATTGGTTTGTTGACCACGCCCTTTTGTCTGTTCATTAGCAATAACTACGGTGTAATTTTCTAAAATAGAATCCTTAGATAATTCTTTTAAAAAAGAACTTGTAGAATCAATGGCATTAAGTTTGATTATTTTCAACTGTTAAATATTGTGTAAAGTAGTTCAAAATTACGTAAAATACTCGCAAAAAAACAATAACTTTGCATACAAATTAGAGAATACGTTAATGACAAAAAAGCAAGTAAGCACAGACGAACTAATCGCTGTAATTATTAAAGGAATTGATGACGTAAAAGGAGAAGATATTCAACTTCTAGATTTACGAGAAATAGAAAATACAGTTTGTGATTATTTTATAATCTGCTCAGGTACTTCAAACACACAAGTAAACGCTATTTCAGGTTCAGTACAAAAAGTAGTAAGCAAAGAAATTAAAGATAAACCTTGGCATATAGAAGGACAAACCAACTCTGAATGGGTTTTAATGGACTACGTTAGTGTTGTGGTACATATTTTCCAAAAGCATGTTAGAGATTTTTATGACATAGAAAGCCTTTGGGGTGATGCAAAAATCACCGAAATTAATCCTGTTTAACCTATTGATTTTATAACACATGAGTGATTCAAATAAAGATAACAAACCTAATATACCTAAATTTAAATTCAATGCTTATTGGATTTATGGAGCAATTTTAATTGCAATCATTGCAGTTCAATTTTTTAGTAGTGGCGATTTAGCATCAAAAAGTATTTCTAAAAATAAATTTGATGAAATTTTAAAAGATAATGATATCAAAGAAATCGTTATTTTAAACAAAGATGTAGCTCAAATTTATTTAACGCAAGATGCCTTAAAAAAGTCTAAGCATCAAAAATTTACATCATCAACATTTTACAGACCAGGTTCTGCTGTGTATGAATATAATTTTGGTGATTTAAGAACCTTTGAGCAAAGCGTAAACGAAGCAAAAGAGCAAAACGATCTTATTGTAGATATTGATAATAGAGAAAGAACCAGCATTTTTGATGCCATTCTTGGTTTTTTACCATTCATCATTTTAATTGCTATTTGGTTATTCTTTATGAGAAGAATGTCTGGAGCAGGAGGAGGCTCTGGAGCAGGAGGTCAAATATTTAGCATCGGTAAATCTAAAGCCAAATTATTTGATAAAGATACTAAGGTTAAAACAACGTTTGAAAATGTTGCAGGCTTAGAAGGGGCAAAAGAAGAAGTGCAAGAAATTGTAGATTTCTTAAAAAGTCCAGAAAAATATACTTCATTAGGAGGTAAAATTCCAAAGGGAGCTTTATTAGTAGGCCCTCCAGGAACAGGTAAAACATTATTGGCAAAAGCTGTTGCAGGCGAAGCTGGTGTTCCGTTTTTCTCTTTATCAGGTTCAGATTTTGTAGAAATGTTTGTAGGTGTTGGTGCTTCTAGAGTGCGCGATTTATTTAAACAAGCACAACAAAAATCGCCTTCTATTATTTTTATCGATGAGATTGATGCCATTGGTAGAGCACGTGGAAAAAACAGCATGACAGGTGGTAATGACGAGCGAGAAAATACCTTAAACCAGTTATTGACAGAAATGGACGGTTTTGGTACAGATACCAATGTAATTGTTATTGCAGCAACAAACAGAGCTGATGTTTTAGATAAGGCATTAATGAGAGCAGGTCGTTTTGATCGTCAGATTTATGTAGATTTACCAGACATTAGAGAAAGACAAGAAATTTTTGAAGTACATATAAAACCGTTAAAAATTGCAGATGATGTAAATGTGGAGTTCTTAGCGCAGCAAACACCAGGTTTTTCGGGTGCAGATATTGCAAATATGTGTAATGAAGCTGCTTTAATTGCTGCTAGAACTGGTAAAAAAGCCATTCATCATCAAGATTTTTTAGATGCTGTAGATCGAATTGTAGGTGGATTAGAAAAGAAGAAAAAAGTAATAACACCAAAAGAAAAAGAAGTTATTGCATTTCATGAAGCAGGTCATGCTACAGTTAGTTGGATGCTAGAACACGCAGCTCCATTAGTAAAAGTAACCATTGTACCTAGAGGACAATCTTTAGGAGCAGCATGGTATTTGCCAGCAGAACGATTGATTGTGCAAACAGAGCAAATGTTAGATGAAATGTGTGCTACTTTAGGAGGTAGAGCTGCCGAAAAAATTATTTTTAATAAAATTTCTACAGGTGCATTAAGCGATTTAGAAAAAGTAACCAAACAAGCCAGAGCTATGGTAACTGTATATGGTTTAAACGAAGAAGTGGGTAATATTACCTATTACGATTCTTCTGGTAATGATGCTTTTGTAAAGCCTTACAGTGAAGAAACAGGTAAAAAAATTGATAAAGAAATTTCTAAAATGATAGAAATTCAATATCAACGTGCCATACAATTACTCTCTGATAATAAAGAAAAACTAACTGTTTTAGCAGAGTTACTATTAGAAAAAGAAGTTATTTTTAAAGATGATTTAATGAAGATTTTTGGAAAAAGACCTTTCGAATCTGAAGTAGAAGAAGAAGTTAAAATGGTTAAAGAAGAAGATATTCCGTCAGTAGACAATGTTTCTGAAGAATAGTTTTAAATGAATTTTTTAAAAAAACTTTTTAACATACCAGTAAAAGAAGAGGAATATATTCAAAAACAAGAGGTAAATTTAACTCTTGACGAGCTCTTTGTGCATTATTTTGTAGAAAAAGGAGGTAAATTTTTGTATTGTGATAATAACGAAGAAGTTGCTTTAAATCTTAAGAAAATAATTATTGAAAACAATTGGAAAGAAGTTCATCTATTAGATCAAAATTTAAACCAACTTTTCAATCAAAATGATGTTACATTTGTTAATCATTACACAGATGAAAGCGTAATTTTTACAAGTTGCGAACATTTAATTGCAGACAAAGGCAATATTATGTTTTCGTCAAATCAATTGCAGAGTACTTGTTTAAAAGAATTTCCAGACAATTTCATTGTGTATGCTACCACAAGTCAGTTGGTTAAAGATACAGGAGAAGGCTTAACAGGTATTAAAATAAATAGTAAAAACGGTTTACCCACAAACATATCTTCTATAAATAATTATAACATTCATAAAAATGATGATAATTTTTTAAACTACGGAAACAATAATTCAAAAAACTTATATTTGCTGCTCTTAGAAGATTTATAATATGCGCAACCTTCTTAAAAGAAGTTTTTCCGGAATTGTTTACATATTAGTTTTTATTGCAGCGATACTTTATTCTAAAGAATCTTATATCGTTTTAATAACCCTATTTGGCTTTTTGTGTATTTGGGAATTTTCTAAAATGGCCAGTATAAAAAATTATGCAGCATATATCTTTTTTCCCTTCTTGTTATTTTTATTGATGAAAAGGCAAGAAAGTTCTGCAACAACCATTGTATTGGGC
>NZ_JBTLRD010000023.1:0-41648 GCF_054584775.1 Polaribacter litoreus
CAGCTATAGTAACATCATTTCTAGTTTCAAAATCAACATCTAATTGCTGACCATCACAAACCTCTAAAGCTGTTTTAAATCTTTTTACAATTCATTTCAAAGAACTAGGGTAAAAATAGTCATTTTTTGGCAGACATTTGGCAGACATTTGAAAACATACCTATAAAGTAATAAAATTTAGTGAGAAGTTATAAAGCTCAAAAAAATTATTATTAGATTTTGACAGAGTTAAAATAAGAGTTGAGGTGTTTTTTGAAAAAATGACGAAATTTTGTGTTTTTGCCAGGAGGGCAAATCTTGGACTTTTTTTAACCTTAAAAAGCTGAATATTTTAGTATCTAAAAGTTATTAGTTTTAATTTTGGGACACTTTTAAAAATTGACTTAGAACTATTTCTCAAAAATTACTGTCTTTTAATTTAGCTCTTATAAACTTAACTAAAAGTCTTATCTACAATAACTAAATTTTTTACAAATTATTTACAGTTAAGTTTCGATGATGTTCAACTTGATAAATTGTGTCGTAAAACATTTATCGCACTGTAATATTTCTCAGAGAGGATAAGGTAAACACAAATTAAACAGAAAAGATCTTTTTCATTTGAGGATATTCTAATAGGAAATTAAAATAAAAAAGTTTGAATAAACTCGGAAACGCCACCTGTTTAATTAACAATTTTAGATTGGTGATTTTTAAAATTGTTTACCACTTTACCAAATTCTTTACCACTAAAATAACTTCTACAACTCTTTCTATTGTTGAAGTTTACCTACTTTACCACGTTATCCCCGTACTTATATAGTATTAGGACTGGAAAAAACATAAAGATCCGCAAAAACAGAAGTCTTACAGAGTTGGGAATAAATTTGAGACCACTCCCCTTCAGTCTTAATGTGATTTTCATTTTCTATCGGTTATTCTTTGCTCTTATCCAACTAATAAATAGCTCGACAACTTCAGAAATAACTCTAGAAATTTTCTCTTCTGAATTCTCTTTTTGATCTATCTTTTTAAATTTTTTATTATTTCTATAAGGTTCGCTTCTGATTAAAAAGACCTCGAGTTGAAATCCTTTCTATTTTTACTTATCGAGAAATGATAAAATTTCACTCATCATAGATTCCCAAGCGAACCAGGCAAGCCAATTAAAATATTGTACCTCATCAGTTGGACTTGATTTATTTTCTAATTTCCCACATTCGCTTTCAAACTCATCAAGAATTTGTAATATGCTCAAATGATACTTTTTTGCAAAGGCTACTGTATCTGTATAATAGATCATTCCAGGAACCGATCCCGAGTTTGCAGCATAATAATCTTGTGGATTTTCTTTTAAGAGTTTCCATTCTACATCTCCTTGTTTTAATACTTTTTTATGAAAATTTGGAAATGAACTGTGATTTTCTAAAAATCTTTTTTTACTTAATTTAGACATAATGTTTGTTTCTAATAAGGCCACTAAACCTTAAAAAAGACGTGTTGAAACAAACAATAAAATCATTTTCCCTTAAAGTAAATTTTTCTGAAAATCGGAGAAATCTCTTTAATAAGTTAACATAGGAGTTCACAAAAAGCGAAAAGAAAGATTTATTTGATAAATATAAACTTAGTGGAGGTTCTATAGATCGATTTTTGAATAAGACAGAGCTCTTTAAAAGAGTAAAGCAAGTTAGTTGTAAGAAAATCGTTAAATAAACTTAATAACATCACCTGTTGAAAAGCCAATTTTAAATGGTTGGTTATTAAACACTTTACCAAGTTTACCAATCTTTTACAATTCAAAAATCATCCAAAACCTTTATTAATGTTGAGGTTTACCACGATTACCAGGTTTACCAACTGGGTATATGATAGTTAATAATCATATCTATATTAAAAAAAAATCATTCACATAATATATTTTATGTCAAATCTGGGGGAACATTCTACTACTAATAGAGAGTAAGGTACCTCCCCCAGATTTGACAATTTTTATTGAGGCAAGAATAGAAAGATTTTCTTTTTTTCTGATGAAATTTCTGATCCATTTTATTCTCAACAATTTTCATTTGCTTTACAAAACCTCTTTTTAAAATATCTAATGCTATTTTCATTAAAAATTTCATTTTTTTAAATAATGCGCTATGAAGCATAGGTTTTATTTTTTAAACTTTATATTTTTATTTAGGATTGCATTTATCTCGTTTATCAATTTCTTTTTAATGTTTGTATACATTGAATCTGAAGCAACATTGTATACTTCATAAGCATCTACTTGATGATTGTACAATTCTTCTTGACCATTACTATATTTGATATATCTCCAGTTTTTAGTGCGATATGAGAAATTTTGTTTTTCTGTTGGAATTTTAATTCCGTAATTTCCAACAACTGTTAATGCGCCATTTGGTCCTTTCCAGTTTTTTTGTTTGTTCTCTAATAGTGGTTTAAGGCTAAAGCCACCTAATACACCACCCTTCGGATTTTTTTTGTTATTTCCTTCTAAATCACACAAATCGATTAATGTTGGAAATAAATCGATCAGAGAAACAGGTTGTTCAATTTTTAAACCAGGTGTTGTTTCTGGTGTTTTAATGATCATTGGAATTCTAGCACTTTCTTCCCAAGGTGAGTTTTTAAATAAATAGTTTTTTTCACCCATTTGCCAACCATGATCGCTTGTAAAAACTACAATGGTATTGTCTTTAAATGCACTTTTATCTAAAGCTTCCATTATTTTACCAACTTGTTCATCAACAAAAGCTACACATGCTAAATACGCTTGTAGAAAATGTTTTAATGCTAATTCTCGGTCACCATTATAAGATTTCAATAGTGTACGAAAATATCGAGATCCTTTCTTTTTACTATCAAAATTATTATTCCAATAAGTGTCAATTGAGTCATCTGCTTTCCAATGTTCTAATTCTAAATTTTCTATTGGAAACATATCGAAATATTTATCGGGCGCATGCAAAGGGGTATGAGGTCTTACAAAACCAACGCCCATAAAAAAGGGTTGTTGTATTTTCCTTTTCTCAAGTTCATTTATTTTTTCCACAGCCCATTTTGCATGTAGCTCATCTTGCATCAAATCTCTGTCATTATCATTGATGTATCTCATTGGTTCATTACTCCATCCATAGACCAGTCCTTTCTCTCCATTTTTCCCTGTTGAAATTCCAGCATCTGATAAACGGCCATAAGAACCGTCTACAGGGCCAATAGCTCTGTAAGGTGTTGGCACTGTTGGTAATGCTATTTTCTTTTCGCCATCAAAATAAAAAGGACCATAATTATTTTTTAAAGACATTCCCCATTCATCCCAATCTCTTTCAACATTGCCATGGGTTATTTTACCTGTACCTAAAGTTGTATACCCATTTTCTTTAAAAAGCCGCATTATGGTTTTATTATTCTTTAAAACTGGTTGTTTTTTTAAATCTGTCCATCCATAATCTTTAGAAACGTGTGGGTAGACACCTGTAATAAAACTATTTCTAGATGGAGAGCAGACAGGAACATTGGTTTGTGCATTTACAAACTGAACTCCCATGGATGCCAATTTATCAATATTAGGTGTTTTTGCTTGTGGGTGGCCACCAAAAACACCTTGATAATCATTTAAATCATCACAGATAATAAATAATACATTGGGTTTTACTGTCTTGTTTTGAGTAAACACACTCCAACATAAGAAGGTATACATTAGAGTTATTAAAATATTCCTAGTTTTCATTTGCAGTCGTATTAGAAATTATATAGCTGAAACTTAAGTTTTGTGGTTTAATTTGGTATTCTTTATGTGGCATTGCACCCCAACTAGTATCACCACCAACACCCATTTGTGCCATATCTATATTGATATTAACAAAATCTCTTTTTATAATATCTGTGGTGTGACGTTGCTGCTTTGTTTCTCCTGCATCAAAATCACTGTTATATTGATGGTGTGCACTAAAACCGATATAATTGTTTGCAGTAACTTGAATACCTTTTCCTCTAGAATTTGTAAATTTTACCCAACGTGTATCTGTTTTGTATCCATTTTCTTGAGGACGAATATAAGGAAAGTACAAATCTGAAACACTAGACGTATATTGTCCTACTAACGCAGCCGTATTTCTATCTTGATAATTTTCATGCGGTCCTCTACCAAACCATGAAACAGCATTATAGCTTTCATCAATCATAAAATTAGTACCAAATCTTGGTAGAACAGGAAGACTTGAAGCTACATTCTTAAGCTCTGTATATACGTTTACTGTGCCATCTGAACTGATGTTATAAGTCATGACTACTTTCGCATCTTTTATAGCTGGTAAATTATAGGTTGCTTTTACTGTTACATTTTTCCCTGAGTTGTTTTCTTCAAAAGCAATCAAATCCTGATTGTTTGATGCTTCTTTCCATTCACTTAGTTTTTTAGGCATTTTAAAACCAAAATCATTATCTGTTGTAGCACGCCAAAAGTTTGGTTTGATTCCCTTTTTTAATACGTTATCATCACCATAATTCAGGGTTATTATTTCTCCAGTTTTTGTGTTAAACTCAATTTTGAAATTAGCATTATAGATGTTATAAATTGAATCGTTTTTGTTACTAACAATATCACTTTTAGAAATAACAGAATTCTTACTAAAATTTCCTTTTTGAAGCTGAAACTGCTCATAGGCCACAATGTGATTTTTAGGAACTAATGGACTAGCTTTAGAAGTTTTAGCGTATATATTTAGATGATAATCGCTATCGCTATTTGTTAAAGTAGGTATGTCGATTTTTATTTTTGTAGATTGATAAGGAGGCACATCAATTACAGGTAAATTTCCTTCAGCTACTTCAACACCGTTTTCTAAAAGTTTCCATGAAAAGGTTAATGTATTTAAATTTGTAAAATCATAGATGTTTCTGATTTCAATTTCACCAGCGTTTAAATTTGTCTGCTTAAACTTTACATATTGATATACTTTTTTAGTTTCATACAAGGCAGGATGAGGAGTTCTATCAGGATTTACAATTCCGTTTAAACAGAAATTATTATCGTTTTGCAAATGTGCACCACCCAAATCACCACCATAAGCCCAGAATTCTTCATTTTTGTCATTAGTAGTTAGTAAACCTTGGTCTACCCAATCCCAAATAAAGCCACCTTGCATGGTTGGGTAGGCTTCAATAACATCCCAATAATCTTGAAAATTACCAAGGCTATTTCCCATAGCATGTGCATATTCGCATTGTATTAAAGGTCTTGAACCATCTTCTTTTACATATTTAATCATTTTTTTTATGGGCCAATACATTGGTGCTTGTATGTCTGTGTTTTCATAGCCTGTGGCACCTTCATATTGTGTTGGCCTAGTAGTATCATGTTTTTTTAACCATGCATATGTTGCATAAAAATTATCTCCATTGCCAGCTTCGTTACCCAAAGACCATGTTACAATGCTTGGGTGATTTTTGTCGCGCTCAAACATTCTAATTGTTCTATCTAAATGGGCTCCTTTCCAAGATGGTAAATACGCTGGGTGTTTGGCTTGTTTTTCTAAATTATGGTCTAAACCTTGATTCGTAGTTCCCATTCCGTGTGTTTCTATATTGGCTTCATTAACAACATAAAACCCGTATTTGTCTGCTAATCTATAAAAGAAAGGATCTTTAGGGTAATGACTACAGCGAATGGCATTGATATTATTTTGTTTCATTAACTCCATATCTTTAATAGTTAATGATTCTGTTATTCTATGCCCTGTTTTTTCGTCATGATCGTGGAGATTAACGCCTTTTATTAAAACGGGTTTTCCATTCACTAAAAACTGACTATTTTCAATTTTTATGTTTCTAAATCCGACTTTGACTGCTGTAGACTCACCGTTTAATGAAATTAGCAGTGTGTATAAGTTTGGGTGTTCTGCATTCCAAGATTTTACATTTGAAATAATTTTACTAAAATCAATGCTATTGCTTCCTGCATTTAGTGTAACAGGTTTCGTTTCTGAGTATACTGAATTATCCCCATCAAACAACTGTATAGTAACTTCTTTTTCAACGGAAGTAGCTAAATTGTTATCAACTTTTAGGTTTAGATTGAATTTACCATCTTGATAGTCATTTTCTAAATCAGCGATTACTGTAAAATCTTTTAAGCTAATTTTATTGGACGCATACACATAGACATCACGTTCAATACCAGACAGACGCCAAAAATCTTGATCTTCCATATAACTAGCATCAGACCAACGTAAAACTTGCACTGAAACACTGTTTGTTCCTGGTTTTGTAAATTTTGTAATATTAAATTCTGCTGCTGTTTTACTTCCTTCATTATAGCCCACAAATTCACCATTAATCCAAACATACATGGCACCACTTACGCCTTCGAAATGTAAATAATGGTCTTTACCATTCCATGATTCTGGTATTTGAAAAGAGCGTTTATAACTACCATTGTTGTTGATGTTATGAGGAATAAAGGGTGGGTTTGCTGGAAACATATACTTAATGTTGGTGTAGACTGGTATTCCAAAACCTTTCATTTCCCAATTTGAAGGAACCGTAATTGTGTCCCATCCACCTAAATTAAAGTCGTTTTTATAGAATTCTGTTGGTCTAGCTTGTACACTATCAGCATAATAAAAGTTCCAAGTGCCATTTAAAGATTGATATAATTCTGAATTTTGCCAAGTATCATTTTTTAAAGCATCTTCTTTATTACGATATTTATAAAAAGAGGCAGTAGGTGACTCTCTATTGATTTGAAAGATTTCTGGATTTTCCCATTCTGGATTTTCCCATTTTTCAGCAGTATAAATTGGTTTTTCTACATTTTGTTTTTGGCACGAAAAAACAGTTAGTATTGATAGTATTAGGCCTAGATGATAAATTTTCATAATAAAAGCGATTGATTTTTTAATTGATGTAATTATTTAGCAAAAGCCAATTCCTACATTGATTTGTCCAATATTGGCTAGTGGTATTTTCTTTTCCTAAAAAAAAGGCATGTTTACCATTCTGAAAAGCATGAAATTCTGCTGGCACATTATTTTTTTTTAAAGCAAGGTAATAAGCAACACTATTTTCTATAGTTACAGCTTTATCGTTTGAAGCATGTGCTATAAATGTTGGTGAAGTAAAGGCGTTTACGTGATATTGATTAGAAAATTTTACTATATTATCTTTAGATGGATGGTTGCCTAACAATCGGTTTCTAGAGCCTTTATGGGTTATGCTGTCTTCCATTGAAATTACTGGATAAATTAAAAGTGAAAAGTTGGGTTTTGCACTGATTGTGTCTTTATTTTTATAGATTTTATCTTGGTAATGCGTGGATAATGTTGATGCTAAATGACCGCCTGCAGAAAAACCTATAATTCCGATTTTTTGCGGGTTAAGATGCCATTTTTTTGCATATCGCCTCACATATCGTATAGATTCTTGAGCGTCTTGTAATGGTCCAATTGGTTTATTTTCCATAATTTCATCGCTAGGTAATCTGTATTTTAATACAAATGCTGTTATTCCTAAAGTGTTTAACCATTTGGCAACATCATAACCAGATCTTTTTATTGCCAATAAAGTATAACCACCACCAGGACAAATAACCATTGCTGTTCCGTTTGGTTTTTCTGGTACAAATATTTTTAATGTTGGTGTTTTAACGTTTCTAACTTGATCTAAACTCACATCATACGATTCTGTATAAGTATCAGAAGCTATTGCACCAGGAATATCAGTTTCCCACAATTCAACTTCTTGATTTTGAGAATTAACATAACCAGTAATGCAGGCTATTAAGAAAGTGGCTACACCTAATTTATGAAGTATTTTTGTCATTATTGTACTCGTCTTTTGTTTATTATCTAACGTGCTAACTGTGTATCTTAAATTTTTTATTTCTAAAACATCACCCCAAATAAGAAGTGTTTTTGGTTATTTAACAATTGTATTGCTTCGAATTATGGTACGTTTTTTTCATCACAAGAAATTAGAAACTAAAAAAAATAAAACGGTAAACTTTAATTTCATTTGTTTTTAAAATTTAAACTGTTGAGATTCGGTTCTAGCACTTGCCATAAGTTTTTTCAATTCTTTAAATTTTTGGGGCATTTTATCAGCTAGGTTAATAGATTCACCTGGGTCTTTTTCAATATCAAAAAGAAAAAACTTTGGTGTCTTTTTAACATTGTATTTTATTAGTTTCCAATGATTTTTTAAAACGGCTTGTCTGCCACCTTTTTCGTGAAATTCCCAATACAAAAAGTCATGTTTTTTTTGTGGCTCATTTTGTAATAAGGTTGGTAAAAAAGAAATACCATCTGTTTTAGTTTTTAGATCTACATTTAAAAGATCTGTAATGGTTGGCAACACATCCCAAAAAGCAGATGGGTGATTTGTAGTCGAATTTTCTTTAATTTTACCTTTCCATTTTACAATCATTGGCACCCTTATGCCACCCTCAAATAAGTCGCGTTTAAAACCTTTATAAATTCCATTACTATTAAAATAAATCGGATCTGCACCAGCTTCTTTATGTGGGCCATTATCTGAAGTAAATATAAAAATGGTGTTTTTTTCTAAGCCTAAATCTTTTATTTTCTGTACAATTTCTCCTACTTGATCGTCTAATAAGGTTATCATTGCCACAAAAGCTGCGTGACCATTTTTTTGAGAACCATACCTACCTTTTTTATAAAGTTTACCCTGATCAACCCCTTTATAAGATTTTTCTGGGTTGAATTTTCCAATAAATTGATTTATATATTGCTTTGGCGCGAATAATTCTGCATGCGGAATTATCGTTGGATAAAATAAGAAGAATGGTGCTTTTTGATGTTTTTCTATAAAAGAGAGTGCTTTTTGATGGATAAGATTTGGTGCATACTGCTTTTTATTTAAACCTTGATTGCCTTTTAAGATTACTTTAGTATCATTATCCCAAAGAAAATTTGGATAATAATGATGAGCTAACATTTGGCTATGAAACCCAAAAAAAGTATCAAACCCTTGATGAAGAGGTGAGCCAGATTTACCCGAAGTTCCTAAACCCCATTTGCCAAAACCACCTGTAGCATAACCATGATCTTTTAAAATTTCTGCAATGGTAAGGCTTTTTTTAGGAAGCTCCATTTTACTGTTTCCTCTAATTGGGGTGTTACCAGTATGTAACCCTGTCATTAAAGAAGATCTTGATGGTGCACAAACTGTAGAACCAGCGTAATGTTGTGTAAATAAAATACCTTCTTTTGCTAACTTATCGATATTAGGTGTAGAAAACTTTGTTTGTCCGTAAGCACTTAAATCTCCATAACCTAAATCGTCTGCTAGAATATAAATGATGTTTGGTTTTTGCGTTATTGATGCATTATTTTTTTTCTTTAAAGCGCAAGATGAAGATATCAATAGGATTAATGATATGAGTAAAAATTTCAAATTCATAATTATAGTTGACTTTCAATACATTTAATGATTAGTTTGCTTATTTTGTTGTAACCAGTTGCTGAATAATGCACGTCTTTAGAGCCTTTACCGTATTTATTATGAATGGCAATAGATTCTGTATAAATATCATTTACCTGAATATTGTGTTTTTTCATGATTTTCTTGGCAGCATTATTGTATCTCTTAACATCTTTTAGGCGCCTACCAGGTTCATTTATAGGAACATAAGTAGTGGTTACATATATTAATTTTGCACGTGTTTTTTTCTTTAAAATAGTTACAAGTGAATCTAGGTTTAAAGCATATTCATCAATAGTATACTCAGGTTTTCCATTAATTTTATCTCTGTTTCCATATTCTTTTGAATCAGGATGACGATAACACATATCCCATAACCCCCAATTAAATTGAATTACATCCCAATGTTTATCTCCTAGCCATTCTTCAATTTTTTTTAATCCAGTTCCTGTATGTTGGGCATTACCAAAATTATGTGCCACATTTGCCTTTTTTGAAAAATATTTTTGTACAAATGGTGTATAACCAATAGAAATAGAGTCTCCAATAATTAATATCTCCTTTTTTTTATTGACAAAAGCGTTTGTTATTAAAATAACAAATACAAATATTATCGTATAAGAGACTATTTTTTTGATCATTTAATTTAAAATTAATTTACCATTAGATTGATTTCCTTCGTGATCTGTTATCGATATTATGTACACACCTTTTGAACTATTTTTTAAATGAATACGTGCTTCTGTAAGATTGAGATTTTCTGACTGTTGGATTATTTGACCTTGTGTATTGTAGATTATGTATGATTGTATTGGTCTTTTTGTTTGGATTGTAAACATACCTGATGAAGTATTTGGAAAAATTGCAAACGAATTCGAATTGAAATTTAATACATTTAGTGTTTCAGATTTTAGTAACAGCGCATTGTCTATAAACCATCCAGGAGTTGAAGCATCTTTTTCTACATAAAATTTAACAGATGTAACATCCGCAGGAACAGTAAAGTTTAATGTTATTAAGTTCCAATCTGTACTAGATGTCATTAGTTTGCTAGCAATTATTTGATTATTGCTTGCGTTTAGTATTTGAACAGATATTGCTCCTTGAGATGGGGTAACAAACCACTTGGTATAAAAGGATAGGTTGTATGTTGCTAAAGGTTTTATAACTACGGTTTGTTGAAGATTACCTGCGTTAGCCAAAATTCTTCCTGAGCTTGTACCCTCGTAAACGTTTGAGTTGGATATATTTCCGATATTGGCACCATTCCATCCAGTTAAATCACCAGTTTCAAAAAAACCGTTTACTAATAAATTATCAGGAGAGCCTGTAAGCCTGTAATGAATATCTAAATTATTGTTTTGTAAAAGTATGCTCTCTGGAATAGAAGGTGTAGATGCTTGGTTTTTATAAAAACTACCTACATTGGTTAAATTTGTTTTAGACGCATCATAGTAATCAGCAGTATTTGAAAAAGGTTCAAACCAAGCATATCTTTCTACATAATCTAAAGTTTCTAAATATGGTAAGGCCAATTGCATAAATCCATAATTCGTAGCGTTGCTTCTATTCGGATTTGCATTAAATTCTGTAATCCAAATTGGTAGCCCATATAAATCATAAACTCTTTTTAGATAATTTTTAAACCGATTAAAAACGGCATTAGGGTCTGCATTCGGACTATTTTTAGGATTCGAAGCCCAATCATACCAATGTACCCCAATAACATCAATTCTAATATTTTGTGCATTGGCTTTATCATGAAATTCTTTTAACCAGCCAAAAGGTGCATCTTCTCTACCACTTGGTGAAACTAAACGTAAGCCTGTTTTCATTAAGTTTTTATAAGTACTTACAGCAACATCTGTATCACATAAATTATTATATTGCCCTGATTGATCTTCACAATTATCAGATTCATTAAAGGCCAATACATGGGTGGCTTTGTATTTAGATTTGTACAATTCAATATCGGCATCATCATTGGCACCACCAAAGCCCCAAGACATAGGAGCATATTCTATATTTAGTTTAGAAGCTCCGTTATTATTCCATCTGTAGAACCATCCGTTATCTAAGCCAGAAGTATTTCCTCCAATACCTTTTTTGGTTACCCAGTTCCATGGTAGAACTCTAATAAAAGAAATATCATTTAATAAATAGGAGGGAAGCTCATTAACAATTAAGTCTTCTGTAGAAGCTATATAATTTTTACTTTTATTGGTACCGTTTTCCGCAACTGCAAATGTTGCCATAAATCCTTTTTTAAGGATGAAGGATTCCGTTTTATTATTCATACCATTAGCAATAGCTAATCCACTATGCACAATATCTACACTTAGTTTGGCAGATGTACCTTGCAGATTTTTATCATCATATATGATTAACGGATTGGTTGATAAATCATTACTTCTTATAACTGTGCCCTCTAGATAATAATTATCTAAACGAAGGTTTGTTTGATAAATAGCTGTTTCTTCATTTACCTTAAACTGAGATATATAATTATTGAGTATACTATTTGCTCTTGTATTTAAAGTTCTAAGCCAACCAATACCAGAAGTAAAGTTGATAGATACATTGTTTTGAAGTGGAATGTTATTATTTAAATCAACATAACCTTCATTATTTATTGAAACATTACCAGAGGAAAGAGCAGTGGCTTGGAGGCTTGAAGCCATAACAGAGAGGCTACCAGTGCCTAAATCGATGACGCCATTAGCAACTACCAAAGAACCAGCATTGTGCAAATCTAAGGCTAGGTTTATAGGTTGACCAGCATTAATAGTTCCAGAAACAGGAGCAAGATTTGTGCTAAGATTTTGCCAATTATTTTCATCAAAAAAATCATTATTAGAAGCATTACCTGTCCAAATTACTTGTTGAGAGTAACCACAAAAAGAGATCATAAAAATAACAAATACAATTAGCTTTTTTTTCATAGCGTTTAATGGTTATTTAAAATTAGGTTCTTCAGTATCATTATAAGATAATCCTCTAATGGCTTGAAAATCTTCTATCATTTCTAATAATTTCTTACGATTAGTGTCTGCTAAATTATTTTCTTGACCAATATCATCTTTTAAATTATAGAGTTGAAATTGTTTAGAATTCCCAGTTTCTATATTTTTAATTTTATTAACAGCAGGGCCTTTATAAGGAGGAATTAATACCCAATTTCCTTTTCTAAAAGCAGTACGTGTTGTAGCCTCTATAATTAAGTTTTCTCTACCATTATTGGTTTTACCTAAAAAAGTATCTATTAAATTTTGGCTATCAGTTTTGTTTATATCAGCATCAACTAAATTTGCTAAAGAGGCTATTAAATCAACTTGAGAAACCAATGCATTAGACACTTTAGGCTGAATAGTCCCTTTCCAGTAGGTTATGAAAGGCACTCGTGTACCTGCTTCTAAAAGACTGTATTTTCCGCCTCTAAGTTTTCCCCAAGGCTTGTGTTTACCAAGTTTTTGAACTGCATCATCTGCATATCCGTCATCTAATACAGGGCCATTATCACTAGATAAAACAATAAGTGTGTTTTCTAAAATACCTTCTGCTTCTAAAGTTTTTAAAAGTTCTCCTATACACCAATCAGCTTCAATAATTACATCTCCTCTTGGCCCCATGCCAGACTTTCCTACAAATCTAGAATGCGGTGTGCGAGGAACATGAGGTTGTTGCAAAGCATAATACAGAAAAAAAGGATTGTTTTTTTGTGTTTTTATATAGTTTTGCGCTTTCGTTAAAAAGGTATCTGCCATATCTTCATCAATCCATTTTGCAGAGTTGCCTCCTTTCATATATCCAATACGTGGTATACCATTATTAATGCTATTACTATGCTGTGGGTCTCCTTTCATTTTTAAAAGCTCAGGATTTTTTGTGCCTGTAGGTTCTCCTTCAAAATTTTTAGAGTAGCTTACTTGTATCGGGTCACTTGAATCTAAACCTTCTACAAAACCATTTTTTATATATACTGTTGGCACTCTATCTTGAGTTGCTGCCATAATGTAACTATAATCAAACCCTACCTCATTGGGACCTGGAGTAATATGTTCGTTCCAATTTACATTACCATTACCTAAACCTAGGTGCCATTTACCCACAATGCCTGTTTTATACCCTTTGCTTTTAAGTACTTTAGGAAGTGTATTTTGTTTAGTGTCGATAATTAAAGGTGCTGATCCTTCCAAAATTTTTGCTTTTTTATTACGCCATGGATAAATACCCGTTAGCAATGCAAATCTACTTGGTGAACACGTTGCCGAAGTTGAATAACCATTCGTAAATTTAACACCACCGTTTGCTAATTTATCTATGTTTGGAGTAGAAAATTCAGTAGCTCCATAGGCACTTACATCTCCATATCCTAAATCATCTGCATAAATAAAAATGATATTTGGCTTAGAATTAAGTTTTTGTACTGCAGTACTTTTTGTTTCTTTTTTATTTTCAGTTTTACACGATGTAAAAGCTATGAACATAATAAGAATTAGGTAAATTGATTTTTTCATTAATACTAGTGTATTCATTTAGTGTGTTTTTTTAAATCTATTAGGATGAGAATTACTGTATTTTGAATCTTGTAGTAAACCCATAAAAATAGGATCGAGCATTTGAGAATTCCAGTGGTTATAGGCTTTTTCCAGTTGCTTAAAAGCCTCTAGTTTTGTTTGAATAATGTTGTTAGTCTCAGAAATATCTGTAGTTAAATTAAACAATAAAGATTTCTTTTTTAAAGTAACCGCCTTTTCTCCTTTATTGTTTCGAATTGCGTGATTATTGGCATCAAATTTTCTCCAAAATAAAAAATCATGAGGTTTTGTTTTTTGAACTCCATTTATATAAGGAATAAGATCAACACCATCTAAAGTGTTTTTAGTTTTAATTGGTATTGCTGAATTAGCTATGGCTGTTGCAAAAATATCAAATGAGATAATTGAAGACTCATATATAGTTCCTGCTGAAATTTTACCTGGCCATTGCATAGCAAAAGGAACGTGAATGCCACCTTCAAAAAGTTGACCTTTACCTGCCCTTAGAACTCCATTGTCTGATCCATTTTTGCTTTCTGGGCCACCATTATCTGATAAAAAGAAAACAATCGTATTTTCAGTTAATCCTAATGTATTTAGTTTGTTTAAGATTCTTCCCACGCCATCATCCATAGCACTTACCATAGCAGCATACGTCTTTCGTTTTTTATCTTTAATATTCGGAAACCTGTTTAAATATTTATCAGTAGCTTGTAATGGCGCATGTGGCGCATTATAGGCTAAGTACATAAAAAAAGGGTTTTCTTTATATTTTTCGATATAATTTACGGCTTCTCTAGAAAGTGCATCTGTTAAGTATTCATTTTCTTCTATTCTATCATTATTTCTTAAGAGTTTTGTTTTATAAGCATCAAATTGTGCTTTTACTTCATATTCATCTTTTAAGGTCCATAGTTCAGGAAAGTATTGATGCCCTCCACTTAAAAAACCAAAAAAATCGTCAAATCCTCTTTTTAAGGGACGTTGGCTCTCGTGAGCACCTAAATGCCATTTGCCCAAAGCAATAGATTTATAGTTTGCTTTTTTTAGAGCAGTTGCTAATGTTTCTTCGCTTAGAGGTAAGCCCATTTGAGGGTCGTTGGGAGCAAATAAAGGGTTTCTGCCAAAACCGAAACGATCTTGATAACGACCTGTAATTAATCCTGCTCTACTTGGACCACAAACTGCGTAACTAACATATGCATTGGTAAATTTTACTCCATTAGAAGCTATTTTGTCGATGTTTGGTGTTGGGATATCTTTGCATCCATTAAACCCAACGTCATTGTAACCTAAATCATCTGCCAAAATAATGATAACATTTGGAGATTGTTTTTTAACATTGTCATTTTTTTGCGCATTAATGCAATTGAATGAAAGTAAAAGAAAAAAGAAAATAGTTGTGCTTTTCATTTAATTTAAAATTTATGTGCTCTTTTTATTTTGTAAAAACAAAACTAATGTTTGATGTGGCAATAGAGGTGGTGAATTTATTCAATGAGATGGTAAATACAGTCATTATAAAATAATCTGTATTTATTTACTTTTTTGGGGTAAACAAACTCAAATCCCATTCTTTATACCAACGGATCTCCATTTTGCCATTTCTAGTAATTGTAATTGGTAGAAAAACATATTCTGAGTTTGAACTTCCTCTTCCATTCCATCTGTCTCCCATATACATGTAAGCATCTTTATACCCTGGAATCTTGAAAATATAACAAGGTTGAGAATTAAAAGAGTTATTGCCTACATCACCAATAAAAGGGTTTCCTTGGTTTTTATAAGGCCCCATTATGTTTGAAGCAGTGTAATACGTACCAGAATTAGGTGTCCAACCAGTACAATCACTGGTTAGTAAATAAAATGTACCATTTTTTTTAAGGATGCTAGGTCCTTCGCAATGGGCATCAATATCTACATCATTAGTAGTGGTGCTTAAATAATCTTTAGACAATTTCACTATTCGAATCGTTTCATTAATGTGGCCTGCAGCATAACCAATGTATGCTGTACCTGTTTCAGGGGCTATATACATACCAATATCTCGAGATTCATTTCCATTTGGTCTGTAATGATCTTTTAAAACGAAAGGTCCAACAGGGGTTTTGCTTACAGCAACACCAAGTTCTGCAATACGATAATTTTTGCCATTTAATACACCATCATAATGAAACCACATTACATACTGGTTTTTAATTTTATCATAAATTACCTTGGGGCGTTCAAAAACTTTAATGTTTCCTTTTTCAATTACATTGCCTTCGTTTTTCCAATTGTACAAGTCTTTAGAAGAGTAGCAGGCTGCACCTCTTGGTTCTCCACGTCGTTCACCATACCAATAATAGGTTTTTTTATGTGCAACATAAATAATATTACCACCATGACAATCTATATGAACGCCATCTGTATCTAACCATTTACCTCCAGGAGTAAAAGAATTGTATTTAATAGGCTGTTGTGCATGAGTAAAAAAGTATAGAAAAATAGTTATAATAACAAAGTGAAATAATTTGTTTGAGGCTATTTTTTTTACAATAGATTTTATATTTATCATAACATTTATTTTTTTGAGAAATTGCAGGTCTTTTTCAAAACTAAAGATTAAAAACCCTTTTTTAGTTTTCATATAAATCAAAAATATAGTCAATATGATTAAGTTTAGTTGGTTTTTAAATTAAACACCTACATCATCGTTATTTTTTAGATGGATGTATGATTAGATTGAAAAAAAGTTTGTTTATTTTATAATTAATCTACTGATTGTGAGTTTTTTTAGCTTTTTCTAATTGATTTTTTAACGTTATAGACCTTTTTTTTGACCTAAAACTCCAATAGGTTTCAGTTATTCTCAATTAACTTTACGTACTCAAACGTACATCAATGTTAAAAAATATACTTTTTTTTTTGTCAATCACAATAAGCCTTTGTATTTATACGCAAAACACATATTATTTTAGTAGTTCTATTGGAAATGACAATAACGTTGGTAGCGAAACAAGCCCTTTTCAAACTATTGTAAAATTAAATAGTTTACCTCTTAAACCTGGAGATAAAATTTTGTTTAAAAGAGATGATGTATTTACAGGTCAAATCATAATTTCTTATTCTGGTTCTATTGGCTCTCCAATTATTTATAATAGTTATGGCACAGGAAATTTACCTATTTTAAGGGCAAGCAATGGCGATAATGGAGTTGCAGATCCAAGAAGCACGATAAGAATAATTGGCAAAGAATATTTGGAGTTCCATAACCTGCAAATAGAAAATGAACGTTTTGACACTGATGGAAATTCTTCTAATGATGATAAATCTTATGGAATTTACTTTCAAAGTTTTTTAACCCTACCACCGTCTAAAGATTTTGAAGACAGAAACCTATTCAAATATTTTAGATTTAGTAATCTTCGTTTTCAAAATATCTATTCGATTAGTAGTACAAATACATCTTTTAATAGTATTAGGACTTCTGGATTGCATTTTTTTGATGCCTTTGTTAATGATGTAATTGTGGAAGATTGTTTTTTTACAGATATTGAAAGAACTGGAGTTTGGTTAAGACGATACGGATCTGATATTATTATTAGAAACAATTCTTTTATAGATATTGGTGGCTCTGCTACTATTTTATCGCAAACTAAAAGGGTTTTGTACGAAAATAACATCATGAGATTTACGGGTTCTAAAACAGATTCTAGAATGATAGGAAGAGGAAGTGGTATGTGGGTTTTTGCATCAGACAATGTTGTTGCGCAGTACAACATCTCTCAACATGCAAGAGGTGCAGGAGATTCTTCTGGCATGCATGTAGATTATGGAAACACCAATATACTATATCAATACAATTATTTAGAAGATTCTGCTGGTGGTTTTTGTGAAACTTTGGGAGATAATGATAATATTATTTGGAGGTATAACATTAGCGTAAACGAAGGAACAGAAGAAGGTGGAGGAAAAAATAATTTACTTTGGGTTAATGATTATGCAGGTACAAATAGAAAGATAAAAAGTAAAAATATATTTATTTATAACAACACAATTTATCAAGGTAGAGATTATAAAAATGTAATAGCTGATTCTAAAATTTTACTTGTTGCAGAAGATATTAATTTTTTGAATAATATTATTTATTTGGAACCGAATGCCAAATTAGGGATAAAAGATTATGAGTTTAATGTGGGTTCATCAAATTTTAAAAATAATTTGTTTTTTGGAGGTACAATTTCTACTGCATTTAAAAATTTAGATGCTACTAGGTTAGAGGTAAATCCTAGTTTTAATGTACCTAAGTTGAGGTACTTTTCGGGTTATAGCATTCAAACTTCTAGTCCTGTTATTGCAAATGGCCATCGTTTTATTGAGCCAGAGTTTCCTTTGGCAGGTATTGGTATTTTTAAAAATATTACATCAAAAGCAACCAAAGATGTTTTTGGTAACTCTGTAAATCTAGCAACAAGTACTAATATTGGTGCAGATAATAGTAAAGGTATGCCTTCTGTAAATGTAGTAACTTTTGAGGCAGAATCTGGCAATTTTGAAGGAGGCGCAAATCAAATTAACTGTGTAAACGCCTCTAATGCTAAAGCTGTTAATTTTCAAGATAATGGCGAGTCGCTTACCTTTAATGCTATTGATGTTTCCGAAAATGGTGACTATTTAATTACAGTTTATTATTTAAATGCTTTTAAAAGTTCATTAAAAATAGCTGTAAACAACAACGAGCAAGAAACAATTATTTTACCAGCTTCAGACGCTTATTGTTTTCAATCGGGTAATCCTACTTCTTTTTCTTTTGTACAAAAACTAAATACAGGGCTGAATTCAATAAGATTTGAAAATGGCATTTTAGATAAAATAGAAATTTTAGACGTTTCTAAAACAACTCTTAGTTTAGAATCACAATTATTAAACACAAAAAAAGAACTCCTTTATTTAAACAAAACTGTTTTTAAAAGTACAGAAAATATTAAACTCAATTACTTAGACATTAATAGCATTAAAAAAACAAAAGTAACCGTATACAATACAAACGGAAGTTTATTATTCAAAGAATCTTTTTTAGAAAATTCCATGCAATTTAGTGCAAGTAAAATAGGCAAAGGTGTAAAAATTATTGTTGCAGAAATGGGAGGGTACACTCTTGTTAAAAAAATAATAGTCTATTAAATTAAGCTTTTAAGTGGTTTTTTAAACATCATTTTATAAAAGCAAAACCTGAAATCAACAAGATTATTTTTAACAACTTAACTTTATTAAAATGAATAAAAAAAACTTATTTTTTTTGTGTTTTGTATTTTTTATGATTGGCCATTGTTATACCCAAACCAATATAATAGCAAAAAAATATAATCGTAAAAAACAACAAAAACCCAATGTTATTTTAATAATGGCAGACGATATGGGAATTGGCGATTTATCTTTTTTAAATAATGGCTTAACCAATACACCTTCATTACATAAGTTGAAAAATGAAAGTGTTTTTTTTACCAATGCTTATTCATCTTCGGCGGTTTGTGCACCAGCAAGGGCTGCTTTATTAACGGGAATGTATCCTCATAGAACAGGTGTAGTAACTTTAAATTCAGAAAAATATCCCAAACTTACCAGAATAAAAAAACAAATACCAACACTAGCGAATGCCTTTAAACAAAATGGTTACAAGACAGGGTTAATAGGAAAATGGCACACAGGAGTTGGAGAAGATTATCATCCGTTACAAAGAGGGTTTGATATTTTTGAAGGTTGGTTACAAGCAAAACAAATACCCACATATTTTAACTATACTTTAGAATCTAATGGTTCGCAAGTTCATCAATCTAATAAATATTTAACGAGAGATTTATCTGAACGCGCCATAAATTTTATTCACAAAAACAAAGAACATCCTTTCTTTTTGCATTTAGCACATTATGCACCTCACAGGCCCATTGGTGCACCAGAGGCTTACATAAAAAAATATCGAAAAAAAGGGTTCGATAACCAAACTGCAACAGTGTACGCAATGATTGAAATTGTAGATGAAACTATTGGAAAATTACTACTAGAATTAAAGAAATTGAATTTAGAGGAAAATACAATTGTAATTTTTACGAGTGATAATGGGCCAGATCCAATGGTTCAAAAAAGATTTAATTTAAATTTTAAAGGGTCTAAATACACAGTTTATGAAGGTGGAATTCAAGTACCTTTTATGATGAAATGGAAAAACCAATTAGTACCATCTGAAACCGATAAAATTATTACGTTTATAGATGTATTGCCAACATTAGTCAAAATTTGTGATTTAAAATTTAGCACGCCTTTTCATATAGATGGCAGTAGCTTTTTAAACGATAAGAACACTATAAGTGCTACAAAAAAGCACAAAGAATTTTATTGGCAATGGAATCGATATTTGCCTAATTATAAATTTAATGCAGCAATACAAATAGACCAATGGAAATTGGTAAGACCTTTTACCACCAAAGAAATTCCAAAACCAAATACAGATTTACCAGCAGTTTTATATCACTTAAAAACAGACCCTAAAGAGCAAGTTGATTTAGCTAAAAAATATCCTAAAAAAGTAAAAAAACTAACAAAATTATTAGATCGCTGGACGCAGAAAATTGAGAAGGATCGAATAAATCTTAAAGATTAAATATTTACTAAAATATGACCACAAAACACACACACATTATAAAACAATTTTTTATTTTATTCTTTATAAGTTTTAATATATGTAAAGCACAAACCCAAAACAAAATTGAAGATATAGGAGTAGAAATTAATCACTCTAAAGCAAGCTCTAAAATTTATTTAGGTAGTCCATCTATAATCATACTAAAAAATGGGCACTACCTAACATATCATTGTGAAATGGGACCAAATTCTAAGAACACATCACATCCCACAGCACATATTTACCTTTCAAAAGATAAAGGAGTTACATGGCAAAAACAATCAACATTAAACAACATTGTATGGGCCAACCTTTTTTTGCATCAGGATATTATTTATGCAATGGGAGTTTCTAAAGTATATGGAGATTTAGTCATCAGAAAAAGTACCGATAACGGTTTAACTTGGACTCAAGCTAAAGATGATAAATCTGGACTTTTAAGAAATGATTTAGAATACCATACAGCCCCAGTTCCTATGGTTACACATAAAGGTAGAATATACAGAGCTGTAGAGGTTAGAAACCCTGGTTATGGTTGGGGTTTTAATTTTGAAGCCTTACTTATTTCTGCACCAATAGATTCTGATTTATTACAGGCAGAAAATTGGGTAGTATCTAACAGGTTACACTTTGATCAACGATGGCTAGGAACTGCATGGTTGGAAGGTAATGTAGTTGTTACCCCCGAAGATAAATTAGTAAATATTCTTAGGGTTCACTATCAAGAGCATGGTGGAAAGGTTGCCAAGGTACATTATGATGTCAACAAAAACCAAATAAGTTATAATCCAGATAAAGATTTTTTGAATTTTCCTGGAGGCTCAAAAAAATTTACCATTAGGTATAATGAAAAAACAAAACGGTATTGGACGCTATCCAATCATATAAAAGATATTGGGTATAACCCAGAAAGAACACGAAATTGTTTAACCCTATCTTCTTCTAAAGATTTAATGAATTGGCAAGTACATAAAGAGGTTTTATATCATCCAGATTTAGAAAAACACGGTTTTCAATATGCAGATTGGCAGTTTGATGGTAATGATATCATTACAATTATTAGAACTGCTTATGATGATGAATTTGGTGGTGCAGATAACCAGCACAATAGCAATTATATGATTTTTAAAAGAATAAAAAATTATAGTGAATCGTCTAAAAACACAATAGCTACCTATTATAATTTTTAAATTAATAAGTAGAATGGTAAATTTTTAAAATAGTTTATTTTTGTGGATAATATAATTTTTATACCTTTTTTTTAAGTATTTAAAAATATGTATATTGGTTTTGTAAGAATTGTTAATTTTAATTAGATGTAATATTAGTTGAAATAAAATGAATCTTGAACAATTTAAATGAAGCAAGTGTTTTTTTGCCAACATTAAATGAATACTTTTTTAAAATGATGAAACATACAATTATTGCATTACTTTTTTTATGCTCTACGCACCTTTCAGCTCAAAAAAATGATTTTAATTATGTTGTAGATTTTATAACTACAGAGCAAGGTTTATCACACAACTACACCACCAGTATTTTAAGCGATGATTTAAATATAAAATGGATTGGTACAGAAAATGGTATTACAAAATTTAATGGGTACGATTTCGAATACATTAAACCCAGCTCTGTATATAATGAGCTGTTAAATGAAAATATTGAAGTACTTTTTAAAGACTCAAATTCTAACATTTGGATTGGAACAAAAACAGGAGGCCTTTCTGTTTTAGACACAGAAAACAACCGCATTAAAAACTATAACAATTTAATTGATTCTAGTTATGATGAAAGCCTAAGAATTACAGCATTGGCAGAAGATAAAGAGGGTAATATATGGGTAGGTACATGGAAAAATGGATTGTTTGTTATAGATATCAACAAAAAAAAACAAATAAGACACTACAATAGTAGCGTTGCCACATACAGCATTACAAGAGATTTTAAAAACAATATGTGGTTTTGTAATGGTAATAATTTACATTTTTTCAATTCTTCAAACAACGCTATCCGTACGTTTAAAATTCCTGGCCAAATTACAGACATATCAGCAGATGTAAAGCGTAATAAAGTTTGGGTTTCATCTTCTAAAAAAGACACAAAAATATATGCCTTCAATTACAAAACAGATGCTATAGAATCATTAGAAACTGGGGTAATTAGTGATTTTTCCAAAAAAATTTCTTTAGATAAACACAATAGAATTTGGTTAGGAACTTGGGGGAGAGGGGTTTATAGAAGTAACGATAGCCTTACTGAGTTTGTTGAAATTGATTTAGTTTCAAAAAATCCTGAAAAAATCAAAGACAATTATAAAACAATATTAGACATACACCACGATACCAATAATGTTACTTGGATTGCTACAGCAAACGGAGGTATTGTTAAATTGCTAGAAGGTAATGGTTTTAAAAATGCCAATAAATTTATAGAAAATAAAGAATTAAAAGAGCACTTAAACTTTACATCTATACATAAAAACGAAGATAATATTTTTCTAGGAACCCTTTTTAGTGGTTTATTTTATGGTAAAGATTTTTCTAATTTAAAACAAATTAAGGCAATTGGAAATACAAAAGTAAATGCTTTATATCAACACAAAGAAAAACTATATATAGGGGTAAAAGATGGGTTTTATATTTATGATTTAAATTTAGAAAAAATTATATTTTTTTCGAAACGAATCAATAAAGTAACCGCTTTTTTAATTAAAAAAAATACCATTTACATAGGTAGCCAACAGCAAGGAGTTGCTGTTGTTGAATTAGCAAATATTAACAAGCCTAAAAAGTATGCTATTTATTCGATATTCAAAAAAAATAAAAATAGAATAAAAAGCAATCGTGTAACAGCTATTTTAAAAGATACAGACAATCGTGTATGGATGAGTACATACAATGGCTTGCATTTATTTGATGAAGAAAAAAAAGAATTTATACATGAATCATCACTATTAAGTGATAAATCAACTAGTGGTATCATTAATTCATTTGCAATAAAAGGTCGTTTTATTTGGTTAGCCACCCCCAATGGTTTGATAAAGTTAAAACATCAAAATGGTAAATTAACACAAGAAAATACACTTACTAAAAAAGAGGGTTTAAATAACGATTTTATTTGCTCAATAACTTTTGATGCTAGCTATAATTTATGGTTAACAACCCATACAGGCATTGTAAAGTATAATGAAGCAAATGCATCTATTACTAGCTACGATGCTACAAATGGTATTAGAACAACTTCATTTAATAACCGAAGTTTTTATAATTATAATGATGAATCTATATATTTTGGTGGTATTGATAATATTACTTTTTTTGAGCCTTTAAAAATTAAAGATTTTAAAAATATACCAGAAATTATATTTACAGGGTTACGAATTAATAACCAAATAATTGATTTTAATACGCATAAAAAAATTCTGGATAAAAGTTTTAATTATGCTGATAAAATAAAATTAACATATCAAGACAATTATTTTTCAACCCGATTTGCAGCCAATGATTTTTTGGGTCCTTTAAACATTCAATATAGATATTTATTAGAAGGCTATCATAACGAGTGGATAAATTTGCAAAATAGAAACGAAATAAACTTTGCTGGTTTAAACCCAAAAAAATATACGCTTAAAGTACAAGGAACTAGAGATGGGCAAAATTGGAGCCAACCTAAAGTATTAGATATTTATCTAGAAGGATCTCCTTGGAAAAGCCCTTGGGCAATACTAATATATAGTTTCATATTATTAAGTATTGTTGCATATTTAATTAGGTCTAACAACTATAAATTAAAATTAAAAAGTAGTTTAGAAATAGCCAGAATAGATAAAGAAAAAGAATTGGAATTGAGCGAAGCAAAACTTAACTTTTTTACCAATATATCTCATGAATTTCGAACTCCTTTAACCTTAATTATAACTCCTTTAAAAGAACTACTAGAAAGTAAAAATTTATCAGATAAAGTTTATAAAAATCTGGCAATAATAGATAGAAACTCAAATCGGTTGTTAAACCTTATCAATCAATTGTTAGATTTTCGAAAAGCAGATAATGGGTTGCAGGCAATACAAGTTTCGCACGGTAATTTTGTTAGATTTTCTAAAGAAGTTCACCTTTATTTTAAGCAATTGGCAAAATCTAAAAATATCAAATACAAATTTGTATCAGATGAAGAAGAAATATTTTTTCCGTTTGATAGAAATAAAATGGAGATTGTTTTGTGCAATTTACTATCTAACGCTATAAAATACTCTAATGCAGGAGATAAAATAACCATGTCTATAAAACGTAAAGATGGGTTTTGTATCATTTCTATAAAAGATAACGGAATTGGTATGAATGAAGAGGATTTAGATAAAATTTTTGATCGCTTTTTTCAAATCAAATCAGCAAATACAACTAGAATGATTGGAAGTGGCATTGGCTTGGCTTTTTCTAAAAAAATTATAGAACAACATCATGGAACAATAAACGTTAAAAGCAAAAAAAATATAGGAACAGAATTTACCATTAAACTCTCTTTAGATTCTAGTTTATATCAAGGAGAAATTAATGAAAGCTATATCAATACAGATAACATGAAAGCCTATGGACCTTTATCAAATGTACACGCAATAAGAAGTTTAAAAAACACGACCAAAGAGCATAGTGTGCTTATTATTGATGATAATCTAGAAATACTCAATTATTTAGAAGATATTTTAAGTGATACGTATCATATACTAAAGGCAGATAATGGTAATACAGGGTTTACTATTGCTACAGAAGAAATTCCAGATTTAATTATCAGTGATGTTATGATGCCAGAAAAAGATGGCATAACACTTTGTAAAGAGTTAAAAACTAAAATAACAACCTCTCATATACCTGTTATTTTGTTAACAGCCAGAACATCATCAGTTTTTGAAATAGAAGGCCTTCAAACAGGTGCCAACGATTACATTACAAAACCTTTTAATGCTAGTGTAGTAAAGGCAAGAATAGCTAGTTTATTAGAAAATAGAGAAAAAGTAAGAGCGCATTTACAGAATAAAATACGATTTGAACCTACAGAAACAGTAAATATAGACACAGATATTGAAAACACCTTTATACACAAAGCTATTTTGTTAGTAGAAGAAAATATGGAAAACTCTAATTTTGGTATTAATGATATGGTAGACAAATTGCATATGAGTCAATCTACCTTATATCGTAAAATAAAATCGCTTACAGGTCTATCATTAACCGCTTTTATAAAATCTATTCGTTTAAAAAAAGCAGCTTATTTAATTTTAGCCTCAACAGATATGAACCTAACACAAATTGCTAGCGAAGTTGGTTTCAACGATTATAAATACTTTAATGTGTCATTTAAAAAACAGTTTAACTGTTTGCCATCTCAATACAAAGAAAAAAACTCCAAAAGCCAAGGTTAAGGTACTGTTTTCAGTAAATTAATCTATTCAACCAATTCTTTGACTTATTT
This sequence comes from Polaribacter litoreus, assembly GCF_054584775.1. Taxonomy (NCBI): domain Bacteria; kingdom Pseudomonadati; phylum Bacteroidota; class Flavobacteriia; order Flavobacteriales; family Flavobacteriaceae; genus Polaribacter; species Polaribacter litoreus. The sequence goes on from NZ_JBTLRD010000023.1 coordinate 26,098, forward strand.
AACCCACCCTTTTTTTTATGTTTTTTAGAATTTTGAAACAGGGATAAAACCATTTTTTTCAGTGATTTTTTTAAACCAAAAATTAATAGTTAAAATGAATAAAAAAACAACTTTTTCAAAATTAGATGTAAAAAGAAATGCAATAGATAATGTCCTAATCAATCTTATAGATTATTAAATTAAAAAATACAGTACTCACAGCAAAGCCTCTTAAATTTTCTTGTTAGGTAATTCTAATTTAGACGATTATGCGCTAACTAGTAGGTTTTGCTAAAAAACAACCAGAGATAATATTTCAATTATTGATTCGCTTAGCGAAAAAAACTAAAAACAATGAGAGTTAAACAAAAACGATTTTATTTATTTCTAATCCTATTAGCTTCATTAAGCATAAATCATTCCTTATGGTCTCAAGATATTAGTATTAAAGGAAAGGTGGTAGATAGTGAAGGAAACCTACTTCCAGGTGTTTCAATAATAGAAAAAGGAACCACTAATGGTACTACAACAGATTTTGATGGTAATTACAATTTATCAGCTTCATCAAAGGGTATATTAGTTTTTAATTATTTAGGTTTCGAAGTTAAAGAGGTGTCTATTAATGGCAAAAATAATATTGATGTTGTCTTAAATTCTAGTACAACAGATTTAGAAGAAATTACTATAGTAGCTTACGGAGAGCAAAAAAAGACTACTGTAACAGGGTCAATAAGTACAATAAAGTCGGCAGAGCTTGTGCAATCTCCAGCACCTAACGTTGCAAACTCTTTAGCAGGTAGGGTAACAGGTTTGTCTACAGTTCAATTTTCAGGACAACCAGGAGCAGATAATCCTAATATTTATTTACGTGGAATCGGTTCTTTGTCTGAAGGAAGATCAACCCCTTTAATGATTGTTGATGGTGTAGAACGATCTTTTATGTCTTTAGATCCTAACGAAATTGAAAGTATATCTATTCTTAAAGATGCGTCTGCTACTGCTGTGTATGGTGTTAGAGGTGCAAATGGTGTTATTTTAGTAACTACCAAAAGGGGTAAATTCGGAAAAGCAAAAATATCAACAAGTTTTTCAACTGGTATTCAAGAGCCTACAAGATTATTAGATTTTGCGGATAGTTACACCTATGCTCAGCGTTATAACGAGGCTCAATTAAATGACGAACCCAATATTGATCCTGCCAATCTTAAATTTTCTCCAGAGGCATTAGAAGCATTTAGAACTGGTTCAAACCCAATATTATACCCCAATACAGATTGGGTAGATTATCTTTTAAAACCAAATGCACAACAAACACAAGCAAATATTAATATTTCTGGTGGTACCGAAAAGGTAAAATATTTTGTATCTCTAGGAATTTTAAATCAAGATGGTTTATTTAGAACATTTGAGTCTGATTACGATTATAACTTTTCTTTTCAAAGATATAACTATCGCTCTAATTTAGATATTAAAGTAACCAATACCACAAAATTAGGAGTTACTATTGGTGGTCAGGCCAGAGTAACAAATCGTCCAAACACAAAGAATAATTTTAGTGAATTGTTTAGAGATATTTATTGGTCTGTACCATTTTCAGGGCCTGGTATTGTAGATGGTAGATATATTTTAAATGGTGATTTTTACATTCCTGGTAACAAAAAGGATGGTTTAGATCCATTCTATGGTCAAGGATTCTCAAATATTTTAAATAACAGATTAAATATGGACCTTGATTTGGTTCAAGAATTAAATTTTATCAAAGGCTTAAAGTTCAGAACTAAATTTGCCTACAATACAGCCTACACTCATAGTAAAAATAGAAATTCTTCAGTAGCAAGTTACACACCTATTTTTCTTAGAGATATAGATCAAAATGCCGACCCTAATAGCAATGAAATTGTTTACCAAAGAAATGGTCAAGATGGTAATTTAACCTATGGTGAAGGCTATGGTACAAGTAGAGACTGGTATTTAGAGGCAGGTTTAAATTATAAAAACAAGTTCGGTTATCATAATGTTAGTGGTTTGCTATTGTATAATCAACAAAAAAGATATTATCCAGGCCAGTTTACAGATATTCCTCTTGGTTTGGTGGGTATTGTTGGTCGTGCAACCTATGATTATAAAAATACTTATTTAGCGAACTTTAGTATTGGTTACAATGGTTCAGAAAATTTTGCTAAAGGCAAACGTTTTGGTGTTTTTCCTGCGTTTTCTGCAGGATGGGTAATGACAAATGAGCCTTTTATGGAAAATCAATCCGTATTAGATTTTATGAAAATACGTGTATCATATGGTCTTGTTGGTAATGATAGAATTGGAGGAAATCGTTTTCTTTATCTTCCAAATAGTTTCGATCCAACCAGTGGAAACTACAATTTTGGTACAGATACACCATTTAATCAACCTGCAGCAAGTGAAGGACAAATAGGAAACCCAGATGTTACTTGGGAAACTTCCGAAAAACAGAATTATGGAATAGAACTTAAATTACTTGACAATAAATTAGGCTTAAATGTCGATTACTTTATAGAAAACCGTTCAGATATTTTAGCTTTTAGAGGTACAGTGCCAGCCTTTGTTGCTTACGATTTACCTGCTGTAAATATTGGTAAAGTGCAAAATAAGGGTTTCGAAATTGAATTAAAATGGAATCATAAAGTCAACAGCGATTTTAATTACTGGATAAACGCAAATGTATCTAATGCCAAGAATAAAATCGTCTTTCAAGATGAAGTGCCTCAAACAGAAGATTATCTACTCAGAACAGGAAATCCTGTAGGACAACCTTTTGGGTATATATTCGATAAATTTTATAATGATGCAGATACTGGTAATGATGCACTTCCAGATCACCTATATAACTTAAAGCCGGGTGATATGGTTTACAAAGATTTAAATGGTGATGGAATTATTAACCAAGATGATCAAAGAGCAATAGGTTATCCTGTATACCCAATGTATAATTTTGGACTTAACTATGGCTTTCAATACAGAAACTTTAGCTTAACGATGTCTTGGGCAGGAGCCACAAATACATCTAGACTTTTAGCAGAAACTTATCGTGTAGCATTTGGGGCAACTTTAGATCGATCATTATTACAATATATGGCAGATGGACGCTGGACACCAGAAACTGCAGATACAGCCACATACCCAAGAATGACGCTTACTGGTAGAGCTAATAATACCAAAAACTCAGATTTCTGGCTACGTGATGCTTCATACATTCGATTAAAAAACCTCGAAATGGGGTATAACTTCAAAAATCAATTTTTGAAAAAAATGGGCATTGGTAACTTAAAAGCATTTTTAAATGGTACTAATTTAATTACCATCTCTAAACTAGATATTACAGATCCTGAAACAAGAACAGGTAGCGACTCAGTATATCCGCTAACTAAAGTGTATAATTTTGGTTTAAGAGTAAACTTTCTTTAAACAAAAGAAATTAAAAAAGAGGATAACGAACATTTATAAAGCAATACATAGCAGAAAATTAGATATAAAGAAAAATAATTTAATGGATGTTACAATTGATAATAAAAAATATAAACAAATGAAAGCAACTAGAATAATTTATATGATTACCATGCTAGCGCTAATTTTAAGTAGCTGTGAAAAAGTAGAGTTTGGTAATGATTTTTTAGAAAAAGAGCCTAGTGTAGACGTTACTTCAGACACCATATTTAATTCGTTAGAGTTGTCTCAGCGTTATTTATGGCGCGGATATTCTACATTACCTTACGGATTAAATACCAATTGGTCTGCAAAAGGAAATAAATTAGGTATGGATATTTTAGAATCGCTATCAGATTTGAGCCATACTTTTATGCCATGGGGTGGTGTAAATCAACTTTACTACAATGGCCAATATTCTGCAGCAGTAGAAAACAATGATGCAAGGGTAAAGTATAGCTATACCAAAGAACAAAGTTGGGATGGAATAAGAATAGGATGGAATTTTATAGAAAATGCAGATCAAATTCCAGACGCAACGCCTGAGTATATAGCACAGTTAAAAGCAGAGGCAAAAATGATTATTGCACTGCATTACACAGATATGTATCGTAATTTTGGAGGCCTTCCTTGGGTAGATCATGCTTATACTCCTACCGAAAATACAGATTTACCAAGATTAACATCAAAAGAAACTATGAATAATATAGTGGCACTTTTAGACGAAGCTATTGCTGATTTACCTTGGGTTACAAATGACCCAGCCAATTGGGATGGACGCTTTAACAAGGCTGCAGCAATGGCTTTAAAAGCAAGAGTGTTGCTTTTTGGAGCAAGTCCTTTATTTAATGACACTCAGCCATATCTTTCAGGTGAAGCTTCTGATAAAAATTATACTTGGCATGGAGGTTATGATCCAGAATTATGGTTACGTGCAGCTGAAGCATCTAAAGAATTGTTAGATAAAATTGCGCTAGAAGGGGGCTATGCACTTAAAAATACAGGAAATCCAAGACAAGATTTTCAAGATGCTTATTACGATAGAGGTAATGGAGAGGTGTTAATTAGTACTAGAGTTAGATATAGAACTGGTTTTCGTTTTGATGGGCAATATTATTTTTATCAAAGTGCTGCTGGTTATGGTACAGCCTGTCCTACTAAAGAATATGTAGATATGTTTCCAATGGCAGACGGTACTCCAATTAATTCACCAGGTTCTGGCTGGGATCCCAATGACCCCTGGGCAAATCGTGATCCAAGACTTTATGAAACAGTACTTGTAAATGGTGATGATTTTAAGGGTAGAAAAGCAGAACTTTGGATAGGTGGACGCGAACGTAGAAATATTAACTTTAATGGCACCAGATCAGGGTTTGGTATAAAGAAATTTCTATTAGATCAAAATGCAGCCACTTCTTTTCAGTCTGTTGTGCATTGGCCATATATGCGTTTGGCAGAAGTATACCTCTCTTATGCAGAAGCTTTAAATGAGGCAAATGGTGGTCCAACACCAGAAGCATACGCAGCAGTAAATATTATAAGAAATCGTGTTGGTTTAAATGATTTGGCATCAGGGTTATCTAAAGAAGCGTTTCGAGAAGCTGTTTTGTTAGAAAGAGCTCTAGAGTTTGGTTATGAAGAAGTTAGATGGTATGATATAATTCGTTGGAAAAATGAGGAAGCTTTTACAAAAGCATTGCATGGAGTAAATACTACAAAACAAGGTAATACTTTTTCTTATGAGGTGTTCGAACTTCCAGAACGTTATTGGCAGAGTAATTTTTCGCCAAAATGGTACTTAAGCGCATTTCCGCCAAATGAAATTAATAAAGGCTATGGCTTGGTACAAAACCCAGGGTGGTAATACATACAATTTTGAATATACTAATCAACATCAAATGAAAAATAACAAACTAGAACAATTAAATGACAGCGATTCAAAATATAGATATATGTATAGTTCTACTGTTTCTCGTTTTCAAAATTTATTAATGTCTACAAATCATAAATCTCTTAAATTTTTCTCTTTTTTAGTACTAATTATTTCTTCTCAAGTAATTTTTAGCCAAAATAAAGAGGTTCAAATCTCTGTTTTAAATGACTTTGGAAAACCTTTTGAATCTGTTCGCATTCAACCTTTAAATAGCATTATCGGGTCAGTAGTAACCGATAAAGAGGGTAAAGCTACTTTAAGTATAGATTTAAATACATTTATAAAGTTGTCTTTTGCTGATATGCAAAAAACAATCGAAGTAAAATCGCCAGAACTTAAAGTAAAATTAGGCAAATTAGATAAAGAAATACAACTGGGTTTTGGTATGTCTAAATCAGCTCAAGAAATTACCTCATCAATAGATATTGTGTATTTTAATAAGCTAGAAAAAAGCTCATTAAACAATCCTTCAGAAAGTCTGTATGGTCAATTATCGGGCTTAATGGTACTTCAAAATGCAAATGAACCTTGGAGTAGAACACCAAATATTAATGTTAGAGGTAGAGGTACCTTGGGTAATAATGCCCCATTAGTAATTGTTGATGGTTTTGAAAGAGACTTACCCTCTTTATCTCTAGCAGATATTCAAAGTGTTTCGGTTTTAAAAGATGGTACAGCATTAGCTAGATATGGCCAAAGAGGTGCAAATGGTGTTATATTGGTTACCACAAAAAAAGGAGAATACAATTCTTTTAAAGTAGAGGTTTCTTATGATCAAGGTTGGAATTTTCCCTTACGAGAACCTAATTTCTTGAATGCTTTTGATTATGCGAATGCAGTAAACCAAGCTAGCATTCTTGATGGTAATGAAGCAGTATACTCTAACCAAGATTTAATTGCATTTCAAACAGGTGAAGATCCATCATTGTTTCCAAATGTAAATTGGTTTGATGAAACTTTCAGATACTTTGGTACAACAACAAACATCAACACCAGTTTTACAGGTGGTGGAAAAAACATTAAATATTTTGCATCTCTTAATTATCAAAATGAAAGAGGTTTATTCGATAATACTACTTTAGATGAACGTTATGATAGTCAGATAAAATACGATCGATTTAATTTTAGAACAAACCTAGATATCGATTTAACAAACACCACAAAATTCATTGTAAATATAGCAGGAAATATTGATGGTAGAACAGAACCTGGGGCAAGAGTTAGTGGTGTAATGGATGCGCTTTATAGTGTGCCTTCTGCAGCTTTTCCTGTAACTACACCAAATGGTGAGTGGGGAGGTACAGAATTTTATGATAACAATCCTGTTGCGCTAGTTTCTTCAACAGGTATTCGTCAACCCAATGGAAGACAAATTGCAGCGAACGGTCAAATTATCCAAAATTTGAATGGTTTAATAAAGGGCTTGTCTGCAGAAGTTGCACTAGCTTATGATAATGAAGTTAATTTTTTTGAGAGAAGATTGCGTGGTTTTTTGTATGAAAGTTTATCTTTTACAAGAGACCCAAATACTGGAGAAATCAACAATACATTTTCTAATATTTTTGGTAACGAAACAGATTTAAACTTTGGTAACAGTTTCGGAAATCAAATGCGTCATGCAACATTGTATGGTAAACTCAACTACGAAACTTCTGGTGAAAATAGTGAGTTTAACACATCTGTAATGTATCATCAAGATAAGCGTGTTATACAAGGGCAGTACAATACATTTCTACGTCAAAACCTTATGGCTTCTGCCAGTTACTCTTACCAAAATAAGTATTTTATAGATGGTGTACTTTCTTATGCAGGAAGCAGTGTTTTACCAGACGGAAATCGCTTTGGGGTTTTTCCTGCTATTTCTGCAGCATGGGTTCTAAATCAAGAAAATTTCTTAAAAGAAAATAAAATAATTGATTATCTAAAATTACGTGCCTCTTGGGGTATGAGCGGAAATGACATTATGTCTCCAAACCTAGACGACCAAGCTTTTACAGGTGGAGGAGGGTATTTCTTTACAAACAATAATAGTAATTTTGGGGGTATTAGAGAAGCGCGTTTAGCATCACAAGGGCTTACTTATGAAAATTCTATAAAAACCAATATTGGTGTTGATATGGAATTACTGGGTGGTTTGTCATTAAAGTTTGATGCATTTTACGATAAGCGTAAAAATATCTTAGTGGGTACAAATGGTGCAATACCTTCTTTAATTGGGGTTGCAACACCAATAGAAAATGCTGGTGAAGTTAAAAATCGAGGAATTGAAACATCACTTTTATGGAAAAAAGAAATTAATGGTTTCAAGTACTTTATTGGGGGTAATTTTACCTTTGCACAAAACGAAATTGTTGAAATGAATGAAGAGTTTCAACCTTTCGATTACTTAAAACAAACGGGTAATGCAATTGGGCAGCAGTTTGGTTTACAGAGCCTTGGTTTCTTTCAAAATCAAGATGATATCAATAATAGTCCACAGCAATTATTTTCTGATGTAAGACCAGGTGATATCAAATATAAAGATCAAAATAATGACGGGGTTATAGATAACCTTGATATTGTACCCTTAGGTTTTTCTGATAGTTATCCAGAAATGTATTATTCGTTAAACTTCGGATTTGAAATGAGAGGTCTTGGTGTAGACATCCTTTTTCAAGGAATTGCAAACCAAACAGTATTTTTAAATACAAAGAGTACCTTCTGGGCATTGCGTGGCAATAATAATATTACTGATTTTTCTGCCAATAGTTGGACCCCAGAAACTGCAAGCACTGCAACGTTACCAAGATTATCCTTATTAGAAAATGAAAATAATTATCAAAAAAACGATATCTGGTTAGCCAAAGCAAATTATCTAAAATTAAGACGCTTTGAGGTGTACTACAATTTTCCTAAAAATGTAATAAGCAAACTAAAAATGAAAAAAGCTAAAATATACGGACGAGGAATGAATGTGTTTTCTATCGATTCTATTAGAGAAACTGATCCAGAAGCTACAGGTGTTGGGTATCCATCACTTGCATCTTACCACCTAGGAGTTAAACTTGAATTTTAATAAATAAGTAATTATGAAACTACTAAAAAATAGAAACTATTTCCTACTTACTTTGCTGTTACTGTTAGCTAATAGTTGTGAGTATCTAGAATACGACGAAACATCATTTAATAGAAAAGAAGATGTATTTACAGATTTTAATCGATCTAAAAACTTTTTAACTGCAATTTATAACTACTTGCCTACAGACTTTAATAGTATAGATGGTGCCATGCGTGCATCTGCATCAGATGAAGCTGAACATGTATTAGATTTATCAAACATTCAAAGATTTAACCAAGGTAGATACAGTGCACTTCAACCCATAGATAATGTTTGGGGAAATATGTATTCGGGCATAAGAGCTGTAAATATGTTTTTAGAAGAAACAGAAGGTCAGGAGTTTATAGAAGATCAGTATAATTTAGATTACGATGAAATTATAGAACAATTTAAAAACTATCCTTACGAGGCAAGGTTTTTAAGAGCTTACTTTTATTTTGAGCTTTTAAAACGATATAAAAATATACCCTTAATAACAAAAGTACTAACTCCAGAAGAAGCTATAAATGCAAAGCAAAGTAGTTTTGATGAAGTAGTAAGTTTTATTATTAGTGAGTGCGATGCTATTTCTTTAGAACTTCCTGAAAGTTACATAGGTTTTTCATCATCATCAGAAACAGGTAGAGTTACTAAAGGCGCTGCTCTTGCACTAAAAGCACGTTTGTTACTGTATGCAGCTAGCCCATTGCATAATACCAACAACAACAGTTCGTTATGGGAAGCAGCGGCTATTGCAGCAAAAGAAGTAATTGATTTAAATGTTTATAGTTTAGAGAATAATTATGCCAATATTGTAAATAATTACACCAGTAATGAGTTGATTTTAGAACGACGTGAAGGAAATACCAACGGTTTTGAACGTAGAAATTTTCCAGTAGGTTTTGAAGGTGGAAACACAGGTACTTGCCCAACTCAAAATTTAGTAGATGCTTATGAAATGCAAAGTAATGGGCTGCCTATAACAGATCCTGCTTCTGGTTACGACCCAAATAATCCGTATTCAGGTAGAGATCCTCGTTTGCAGCAAACTGTCATCACTAACGGATCTACCTGGAAAGGTCAAACTGTACAAAGTTTTATTGGAGGCACTAATGGAAAGCCAATAACCAATGCAACAAAAACTGGCTATTATCTTAAAAAATATGTAATTGAAGCTATTAATTTACAGCCAACAAATACAACAAGTAGAGAGCATACTTGGGTATTGTTTAGGTATGGAGAAGTGCTTTTAAATTATGCAGAGGCAATGAACGAAGCCTACGGACCTGAGAATGCAAACTCTCTTGGTTTAACAGCCCTTGAAGCGGTAAACTTAATAAGGCAAAGAGCAAATATGCCCAACTTTCCATCTGGCTTAAGTCAAAATCAATTTAGAGATAAACTTAGAAATGAACGTATGGTAGAGCTAGCTTTCGAAGATCATCGCTTTTGGGATATACGTCGTTGGAAAATTGGCCAACAAACCACAGATATTTATCAAATGGAAATAACACCAAATAATACAGGGGGTGGTTTTGTTTTCGAAAAAAAATTATTAGAAGTAAGGGCATTTGAAGATCGTATGAATTTGTACCCAATTCCGCAAGCAGAACTTTTTAAAAATAGAAATCTAACGCAAAACATAGGTTGGTAATAATCATTAAAATTAAAACAGCTGTATGAAAAGCTATCTAATCATATTTTTCATTTTTGGAATAGGAGTAGCCTCTTGTGAAAGACAATTTGAAGCCAATAAATTCGACTTTGAAGATATTCAAGATACTAACATAAATTTGGAAAACTCATACTCAGAGTATTCGCCAGATAAAAGAGAGCCATTAACATATTCTGGCTATGAATTAGTTTGGAATGAAGAATTTGATGTAGATGCTACAAGCGTAGATTTAAATGACTGGAATATTGAACAAGGGTTTAAACGAAATGAAGAGTTGCAATGGTATCAAAATAATACCACTATCAAAGAGCATACTTTAATCATAGAAGCTAGAAAAGAAACCGTTTCAAACCCTAACTATAACCCATCATCTAGTGATTGGAAAAAAAATAGAGCATCAGCAGAATATACTTCTACTAGTATTACAACTCGTGGAAAGCATAGCTGGAAATATGGCAGGCTAGAAGTTAGAGCAAAAATACCAACAGAAAAAGGTGCGTGGCCTGCTATATGGACTTTAGGTACAAATGGTGAATGGCCTTCTAATGGAGAGGTAGATATCTTAGAGATGTACTTAAAAAACGGTAATCCCTCTATACTTGCAAATTTTGCTTGGGGAACCAATCAAAGATGGAAAGCTTCCTGGAACAGTTACACTAAGCCTTTGAGTGAATTTATTGCTGCAGATCCTGATTGGAAAAATAAATTTCATGTATGGAGGATGGATTGGGACGCCAATACCATGAGTATTTATTTAGATGATGTATTCTTAAATAGCCACAGTACCCAGCAGTTGAATGCAACAACAAATTTTGGAGGTGTTAACAAACCTTTTAATCAAAAACATCATCTACTCTTAAACTTGGCGATAGGTTCTAATGGAGGAAACCCAGATCAAACTCAGTTTCCTTTGCAATATGTTATTGATTATGTTAGGCTATATCAATAAAAGCTAATGAATATCATAAGCTAAGTTTTAATTCAATTAAAACAAAGATTTATCAAAAAAATAACAAAAAACTGTTGTGATTGCAACAGAAATTACAAACAAGAATATTAATTATTAAATTTTAGAAATTATGAAAAAAGTTACTTTATTATTTGCATTATTAACCATATCATTAAGCTTTGGGCAGTCATTGCCCATTACTAATGGAGGGTTTGAAACTGGAGACTTAACTGATTGGGCAGGCTTTGGTACAGCTGTAGTAGAAGCAGATGGTGTTGTAGGAGCAGGTACAACAAAAAGTGGAACCTATGCAGGAAGAATTAACAATTGGGGAGAAGGTGCTTCTATGGCGAAAGACTTTGATGTAGTTCCAGGAGAAACTTACATCGTTAATTTTTGGTTTACAAATCAGTTTTTTTACATAAGTACAAATGCGAAAGTTAGAAATTATACAGGAGATACTAATGGAGACTTTATAGCGTTAACACCTATTGTAGCTGATGGTGGTGGTAATGCAAATAACTCAGAAAACTATCAGTGTACAATATCAGATCAAAACCCTTCTTTTGATTGGAAAGAAGCTAAGTTTTCTTTTACTGCTCCAGTAGGGGTAACAAAGGTAAGGTTTCAATACTATAGCCAAGTAGGTGCGTTTAAATATATTGATGATTTTTCGGTGACTAAAGAAACAACAGCTTCAGTAAAAGATCAACAACAGCTTGATTTTGTATTAAGCCCAAATCCTGCTAATGATTTTATTAAAATTTCATCGGAAGAAAATATCAATAAAGTAGAAATATACAATTTATTAGGAAAATTAGTTTTCAAACAAAACATGACTGCTAATAAACAAATAAATATAGCTGACCTTTCAGATGGTGTATACATTATAAAAGCTTCTAATAGTAAAGCGGTTGGTACTTATAAATTGATTAAAAAATAGGAATATTTTTTAATCAAGGTTTTATTTACAAATGACAGAGCTTGCTTTTTTTATTTAAAATAAAAAGATACCTCTGTCATTTTTTATTGAAAATATTTAAACAAATAGATATGAAGCCAACAATTTTATTTTCGTTTACGTTTCAAAAATATCTAATATGATTAAAAGTCTTTATTTACTGGGCATTGTTATTGTGTTATCATCTTGTATGAGCAACAAAAAGAATGATAAAATAACTGGTTTACAAAATCAAAATATTAATAAACCGCCAAATATTATAGTTGTTTTGGTAGATGATGCAGGCTATATTGATTTTGGTTTTATGGGTAGCAAAGACTTGCAAACACCTTATATAGATAGTTTAGCCAAAAGTGGTGTTGTGTTTACAGATGCTCATGTAACTGCAACAGTTTGTGCGCCTTCAAGAGCAGGATTAATTACAGGTAAATACCAACAGCGTTTTGGTTTTGAGGCAAATGGAACAGGGTTTGGTAATTCTGGTGAAATTGGATTGTCTGATAACGTTATAACAATAGCAGATGTTTTCAAAAAAAATAATTATAAAACCATAGCTATAGGGAAATGGCATTTAGGAAGCGATGCTTCAGACCATCCTAATAAAAGAGGGTTTGATGAGTTTTACGGGTTTTTAGCGGGTGGTAGATCTTATTTTCCGATGAAAAATCCGTCAAAAAAACACATGCTTCAGCAAAATGGAAAGCAAGTTTTTTTTGACGGTTATCTCACAGATGTTTTAGGAGATCGTTCTGTAAGTTTTGTAGAAGAAAACAAAAGCAATCCTTTTTTTATGTATCTGGCATATAATGCAGTTCACACACCTTTGGAGGCTAAAGAAGAAGATTTATTGAAATATAAAAATCATCCAAGGCAAAAATTAGCTGCCATGACTTGGTCTTTAGATAAAAATATTGGCAAACTTCGTAATAAACTTAAAGAGTTGAGTTTGCTTGATAATACACTTATATTTTTTTTAAGCGATAATGGTGGGGCGCATAATAACTCATCAAAAACGGGGCCTTTAAAAGGCTGGAAAGGGAATAAGTTTGAGGGTGGACATCGTGTGCCATTTATTATGAGTTGGCCAAAAAAAATTACTGAACAACAAAATTTTAATGGTTTAACATCGTCATTAGATATTTTTAGTACTTCAATGGCTGCTGCTGGTATCGAAATAAATAAAAATTTATTGTTAGACGGTACCAACCTGTTACCTTATTTATCTGGTAAAAAGAAAGGCAATCCTCATAAAAAACTATTTTGGCGAAAATTAGATGAAGCTGCTGCTAGAATGGGCGATTATAAATTGATAAGATTAAAAAACTATGGAAGTGTGCTGTACAATCTAACTAATGATTTGGGCGAAACGAATAATTTAATTACCAAAGATAGCCTAGCTGCTAATCAATTGTTGAGAAATTTATCGAATTGGGAGTCTAAAATGATAGCTCCTCTTTGGCGAGAAAGCAAAGCCTGGGAAGAGGTAACTTATCACATACACCTACAGCTTATAAAAAATAAAGAGGTGTTATTCAAAGATCCAAGAGGTAAAAAAAGCCTTCTGAGTCACTAAATTTTAAAAAGATAAAATATTTAGCAATAACTTTAAATACAATTAATTATGCCAAAGCTGTCACTTAAATTTAAAATTTCCATTTTAGTAATCTTTTTTTCTAGTCATTTTTGCTTGTTGGCTAAAGATTATTATGTGCATCCTACTTTAGGAAACGATACTAATTTAGGAACTTCAATCAAGGATTCTTTTAAGACATTAAACCAATTAAAAAATATTAAGTTACTGGCAGGAGACCGTATTTTTTTAGCTTCTAATCAAATATATGAAGGCAACATTATTTTAAAAAACTTGCAAGGAACCAAAGAAAATCCAATACTTATTAATACCATTTCATGGAACTCTAGCAACTCTGTTATTCCTGCAACTATCAACTTTAAAGGAGCGCCAAACGGAATTTTAATTGAGGATTCTAGCTACATTACGATTTCTAATGTACAATTAACAGCAAATGGCTTTTATGAGTACTCTAAAAAAGTATCTAAAATGAGATGTGGTATTTTGGTAACAAACAAACAATCAAAACACATGACAAACATCAGCATAAATAAAGTGTTTGTTTTTGATGTTTATTACGAGAATAAAGGTTTTGTAAGAGGCAAAAAAGAAGTTAAAACGGCTAACGGAACTCAAAAATACGGATGGGGAATTCGAGTTATTAATTCAAATCTTAATGGTTTTATAGATGATATTCGTATAGAAAATTCACATGTTAAAAGCGTATCTCATACTGGTATAAAATTAACTGGCAAAAAGAAGAATATCACTAAAGTTTTTATTAATGATAATAGACTAGAAGCAACTGGTGGGCCAGGTATTCAAATGTCTGGTGTAGCGCATGTAATAGTTAAAAATAATACAGTTACACATTCTGGTAGTTTTGATGACTCTAGAAAATGGGGACGTGGAAGTGGTTTATGGACGTGGAGCGCCTCTTACGTACTTATTGAAAAAAATAAGTTTTTGTATGCTAATGGCCCTGGAGATTCTGCAGGTGCTCATATAGATTTTAATTGCGATAATGTAGTGCTTCAATATAATTTAAGTGCTTATAATGCTGGGGGTTTCTGTGAGATACTTGGTAATAACTACAATTGTGCATATCGTTACAATATCAGTATTAACGACGGTCACAGAGTAAAGGGGGTTAATGGAGCATTTCAAGAAGGTAAAATTTTTTGGTTAAGTGGTTATCAGGGAACCAAGAAAAAAAGAAAAGGCCCAGTGAACTCTTATTTTTATAACAATACCATTTACTCAGATGCTAGCATTGTTTCTAAAATAGCCATAGATAATACAAGTAAAGGTATTTTAATTGCAAATAATATTTTTTATTTACAAGGTGCATCTAAAGCAGTTTTAGGAGATCAATACAGACCAGATAAATTAAATAATAAAGGGGTAGAAAACGTGATTTTTAAGAATAATTTATTTCTTAATAAACAAAACTGGCCTAAAGAAATAGGTATTACAGATTCGAACCCAATTTATGGAAATCCATTATTTGTAAATCCTGGAGGAATTAATTTACAAGATTATATTCCTAAAAATAAAAACTTGGTACTAAAAAAGGGTATTAAAATTACATATTTACCAAAAGATACAATTGGATTGTTACAAGGTTTTAATCTTGATTATGATATTTTAGGCAATACTATTAAAAATAAACCTAGTCTTGGAGCAATTTTATATATTGAGTAGTATTTTCTAAAAACCAATTAAATATCATCGGTAATGCTGTCAAAAATAGTTGGTGGTTTTGAAGATAATTATTTTTATATTATCGACATTAATCTTAAGTGGACTTAAGCTCTGCTGAGGAGCTACTTATTAGCAATAAGATTAATCTTATACAGAAATAAAAAGGACGACACTTTCCCATCAAGTGTGTAAGTTAAAAATTACAGGATTAGATTTTTCATAGTTTAATCCTGTTTTCAAATATA